>JAITFE010000098.1 GCA_031281585.1 Bifidobacteriaceae bacterium
GACGCGGCGGATGGCGTGCCCGTCCCCCTTCAGCCCGGCGAGCTTTACCAAGTCACCGTGACCGGCTGGGACCGGGGCAAGGCCCACCGGACGGGCGCCGGCGAAAGAGTCTCCCTCGAGATCACGGAATCTGCGGAGTGCGAAGCCCATTTCGTGGACCCGGCGGACCCAACCAACTTCTGGGGCTGGGACAGCGAGATCACCCCGACCCTTGACGGCAACGGCCGGGCGACCGCCTGGGTCTGGAGCGAAGGGCCGGGAGTCTGCACGCTTTCCGCGACGGGCGGGAGCGACGGCGAAGAGCTTGAAGGCTCCCCGAAGGTTCTGCGCTGGCTGGGCGCCCTGGTCAACCGGGACGTCGCCAACACGTGGTTCACGGTTTCGCAGGCGCCGGTCCCCGCTGACGGCCAGTCGACCGGCACGGTCACGGTCCAGTTGAGGGACGCGGAAAACCAGCCGGTGTTCGATGCCGCCGGGTCGCTTTCCGCCGCCGGCCCCGTTGGCGGGGGTGTCACGGTGGGCGCCTTCACGCACGCGGGCGGCGGCGTCTACACCGCAACGTTCACGGGCACGCAACTGGGCTGGAGGCCGATCACGGTCACGGCGGGCGGCCAACCTCTGACCGCCAAGGACGGCGGCGGCGACTCGGCCTACTTCGCGGCCCCCGCCGCGCCGGAGGTGCCCAGCAGCGCGCAGTCCAGCGCTTGGATCACGTCTTCCGGCGGCGCGGCCGCCAACCGCGGCAACCCGGCCCTGGCGGACCGCCCCGAGGACTGGGACTACGTCACGGTCGCGGTCATTTTGCTGGACGAGTCAGGCGAAGCCATCACCGACCCGAACCCGCCGCTGAGCGTGACCCACGCGGCCGCGGACCCGTTCGGCGGCGAGGGTCTGGATTACTCCGACCAAGGCGAGTTCACCTGCCGGGACACGCTGGACGCGGACGGCCAATGCCCCGACGGCGTGTTCACGCTGGACGTGTACAGCGTCAAAGCGGGGATTAGGCGGCTCCAGGTTGTTTACGGGGCGGGCACCGCTAACCAATTCACGCTGGTCAACGACGACCTTCCGCCGTCAACGGTGCTTTACGCCAGGTATTACGCGGAACTCAGCGAGGCGGATTCGACCGTCGTCGTCTCGCCCTCCGAGCCGCCAGACGACCCGGACGCGAAGGCTCCGGCCTTGGGAACGCCAACGCCCAGAGCGGTGGGCGAGGCGTACACCATCACCGTCACCCTGTGGGACGCCGGCCGCAACAACCGGGTTGGCGGCGTGTCGCTGGACTTGGGTCTTGACGGCGAGAACTGCGGCGCGGTGTTCGCCAGCGGCGCCCCATACGCGCTGTTGGCCGCAGATTCCAACGGCCGGGCCGTCATCCGCGCGACCAGTCTGACCCCGGGCGTGTGCGAATTGGATGCCGGCGCCATAGGCGGAGAGCCGAAGACGCTTGTTTGGACGGACGGGGCGATCGACCCGGACAGCCCCAAGACCTGGTTCAGCGTCTCGCCTGGCGCGGTCGTGGCGGACGGCCAAGACGAAGGCCAGATTGAAGTCCAGCTTTACGGGGTCAACGGCCGACCGGTGACGGAGGCGGTCAGCCTCATCCAGGCCACGCCCGCAGAGGGCTCCGGAATCACTGTGGGCGCCTTCGCCCACCTGGGCGGCGGCCGGTACACCGCCGCCTTCACCGGCACCGTGGTCGGCTCCCATGCAATCACGCTGAAGGCGGGCGACGTCCCGATCAGCGTCCAACCCGGCGTTCTGGGCAACAACCTGGCCCACGTGGTCGCGGCGGACGGGCCACCGCCCGCGGCGGACCGGTCCGACGCCAAGGTGACGAACCGCCCGAACGAGTTGGCCAACCACGGCACCACGGGCTCCACGGTGGCCGAATGGGGACGGCAAACCATCACCGCCACGCTGAAAGGCGAGGACGGCGAGCCCCTGACAAACGCGGCCGCCGGGCTGGTGGCGGAGGCGGGTTACGGGGATCCGGTGGACGGCATCGGACTCTACTTCGGCAACCAGGGCGTCTTCGCGTGCGCGGCGGCGCCGGTGGACGGCGAATGCGAAAACGGCGTCTACACGCTGGACGTCTACAGCTCCAAGGCGGGCGAGCGGCAGCTCACCGTCACCTACCTGCCCGGCACCCCGGACGCGGTGGCGCTGGTCAACGGCGACCACAAGGCGTCGAAGGTGCTGCGGACCATTTTCGCCACGCCGCCGATCAGCCGGGTGGACAGCACGGTGGTGGTGACGCCCTCGAACCCGCAGGACAACCCGGACGACCCGTTCGATGAGCCGGACGGCGTGCCGGTGCCACTTGAGCTGGGCAACGGCCAGGTTTACAAGGTGACGGTCACCGCCTGGGACGCCGGCCGCAACAATCGCGTGGCCGGGCAGGAGATCTCGCTGGCGCTGAGGTCGGTGCCGGATTCGCCCTACTGCGACGCCCGTTTCCCGGGCTACTCGAACTACACCTACGCGGTGACCTCGGAGATCGGGCAGGTCGAGCTGTACGTGCACCAGTTGACCCCGGCGGTCGGCACCTGTCGGCTGGACGTGGTCCTGATGGACGGCGACCATGGCGCCCTGGGCGGCTCGCCCAAGCGTTTGTCATGGGTGAACACGCAGGTGGACCGGGAGGTCTCGGAGTTTTGGGTGCAGCCGGACGACGTGGCGGCGAACGGGGTCGACGTGGGCGACATCGTGGTCACTTTGATGGGCAGCCAAGACGGCGACTCCTGGGTGACCGGGCGCCAGGACCTCCTGAAGACGTCGGTGAAGAACGGCGCCGGGCTCCACGTCACCGATTTCATCGAGGAGGTCCCGGGGTCCTACCTGGCCCATTTCTACGGCACCCAGACAGGCGTTTTCGAACTGTCGGTGGAGTATGACGGCCAGCCCTTGCGGGCCTCGGTCTCCACCCTTGGGGGACCGCTGCAAAACCTGGCCCACCTGGTGGCGGCGACCGACCCGACGCCCGCCCCGGCCCAGTCCATGTTCTGGGGTGGCAGCTATGGGACCATTCAGGCCGTCCAAAAGCCGGCGGCCGGCCAGTCCACAGTCAATTTCCCCGGACAGCCCTTCACCGTGTACGCGCAGCTCAAGGACGCTGCCGGCACGCCGTTGCTGCACAACGCCGCCGGTCTGCGGTGGGAGGTGGCGGAATCCGACCCGTTCGGCGACGTGGGCCTTTACGACCTGGAGGGCGGGTTCTTCACGCCCACGTTCTATTGCGGGGCGACACCGGAAAGCGACTGCTATCGGATCGGGATCTATTCAGCCTTGCCCGGCGAGCGGCACATCAATGTCTTCTACAAGGACCAGCAGCTCGAATTCGC
Organism: Bifidobacteriaceae bacterium; assembly: GCA_031281585.1. Taxonomy (NCBI): domain Bacteria; kingdom Bacillati; phylum Actinomycetota; class Actinomycetes; order Bifidobacteriales; family Bifidobacteriaceae; species Bifidobacteriaceae bacterium. The sequence continues at coordinate 3,345 of JAITFE010000098.1, forward strand.
CCTGGTGAATAAGGACGACCCTCCGTCCACCACGCTGGTTTTGACCTATGCGCCCGCGACCGCGAACGGCGCCGATTCGACCATGGTGGTTTCGCCTTCCGCGCCGGTGGACAATCCGCTCGATCCGAGCGACCCGCCGGACGGGGTGCCCCAACCGATCAGGGCGGGAGAGGTCTATCAAGTGGTTCTGACCCCTTGGGACCAGAACCGGCTAGGGCGGGCGGTGTTCGAGGACCTGACGGTCGAGTTGGCGCCGGGGGACGCCTGCGACGCGGTGCTGAAAAAGGCCGGGGATCCCCTTGACGATCCGTCCGAATGGGCTGAGAACCGGCTGTACCTCGGCGACCTGGAGGCCAACCAGAGCGGCCAACGGGTCACCTATGTTTACAGCGAGGGCCCGGCGGTCTGCACGTTGATGGCCGGCGACTACTGGGATGAACTGGCGGGTTCGCCGAAGGTGTTGCGCTGGGTGGGCTCCACCGCGGACCCGGAGGGGGAGAACACCTGGTTCACGGTTTCGCCCCAGGGCGTTTTGGCGGACGGCCTGGCGACGGGGACCGTCACGGTCCAGCTTCGGGGCGAAGGCGACGTGCCGGTGCACGATGCCGCCGGCTATCTTTCCGCCTCCGGCCCGCAAGCGGGTGGAATCACCTTGGGCGCTTTCAGGCATGCGGGCGGTGGCGTTTACACGGCCACGTTCACGGGGACGGTTGTGGGTGACCAGCTGATCAGCGTCTCAGTGGACGGCAAGGCGTTGGCGGTGAGGGATCCGGGGAACGACTCCGCCCACATGGTGGCGAGCGTCGGGGGCGGCGGGCCGAGCCCGCAGGAATCCTCGGTCGGCATCTACGCCGACCGCACGCCGGAGGCCAACCGGGGCAATCCGGCGCTGGCGCAGCGCCCAGAGGAGTGGGGCTCCTACAGGATCACGGCCGCGCTGGTTGACGCGGAGGGCGATCCGGTGACGGATCCGAACCCGCCGCTGAGCGTGACGGCCGCGGCCGGCGACCCGTCCGGCGGGGCGGGCCTGGATTACTCGAACGGCGGCGTTTTCACCTGCGCCCAGGCGCTGGACGGCGACGGCCAGTGCGCCGGGGGCCGGTTCACTGTGGACGTGTACAGCGTCAAAGCGGGTGTGCGCCAACTGGAGGTCGTCTACGGCGCGGGCACGGCCGAAGAGTTCAAGCTGCTCAGCGACCCGAGCGCGCCGTCAACGGTGCTGCGCGCTCTCTTCGAGGTCTTCGTGAGCGAGGAAGACTCGACAGTCGCGATCACGCCTTCCGATCCGCAGGACGACCCGGACGCGGCGGCGCCGGCCACAGGCACGCCTCTTCCCGTCGCGGTCGGCGAGCCGTACACGGTCACGGTCACCCTTTGGGACGCCGGGCGGAACAACCTCATCACCGCCGAAAACTGGGTCGAGCTGAAACTCGAGGGCGAGGATTGCCGGGCGTTCTTCCCGAACAACGAGGATTATCTGGATTTGTCGGTCAGAGGCGGCCGGGCGAGCACGCAGGTGATCAGCCAGGTCATTGGCGAATGCGAGCTGGTCTCATCCGTCGGCGAACCGAGCAGGACTTTGATCTGGGGCGACGGGGCCGTGGACACGGCCAGCGACAAGACGTGGTTTGACGTCTCGCCCGCCCCGGTGGTGGTTGGCGGCCAGGATCAGGGCGGGATTGAGGTGCAGCTTTACGGCGTCAACGGCGCCCCCATGGTTCAGGCCGCCGGCCGCCTCACCGCGAGCCCGCTGGACCAGGACTCCGGCCTGACCATCAGCGCCTTCACCCACCTGGGCGGCGGCCAGTACACGGCTGCCTTCAGCGGCGCGAAGGCCGGGTCTTTCCAGATCGCAGTGACGCTTGGCGACGTGCCGCTCTCCGTCCAAGCGGGGATTGGCAACGATCTGGCCCGTCTGGTCCAGGCGGGCGGCCCGCCGGTGGGTGCCGCCCAGTCGAGCGCGGTCATCACCAACAACCCCGACCAGGCTGCGAACCGCGGCGCCCCGCAGTCCACGGTCGCCGAGTGGGGCCGGCAAACCATCACGGTCACGCTCAAGGACGCTGACGGCGCCCCGCTCACCGCGGCGGCTGGCGACCTGGTTGCCGCGGCGGGTCCCGGTGACCCGCTGGACGGCATCGGGCTCTACTTCGGCAACCAAAACCTGTTCGTCTGCGCCCAGGCCCCTGAGGCGGGTCTCTGCGCGGCTGGCGTCTACACGCTTGACGTGTACAGCTCAAAGGCGGGCGAGCGGCAACTGACGGTCACCTACTTGCCGGGCACGCCGCAAGCGATTGTGCTGGTCAACGGCGACCTTGACACGTCCAGGGTGTTGCGGACCGTGTTCACCACGCCGCCCATGAGCCTGGCGGACTCGACCGTGGTGGTGACGCCCTCGACACCGCAGGACAACGCGGACGACCCGTTGGACGAGCCCGATGGCGTGCCCACGCCGGTCGGTTTGGGCCAGGCCAATCCCTTCAGGATCACCGTCACGACTTGGGACGCGGGCCGGAACAACCGGGTTGGCGGCCAGCGCGTCATGCTCTCGTTGGACTACTACTCCGCCTATGGCACCTGCTTGGCGGGCTTCGTGGGCGGCCCGGGGCGCCAATTCTCCGTGGAGACGTCCGCGACAGGGCGGGCCGAGGCGTATGTTTACCTCCCCACCACATCGGAGCTGAACGCCTGCTACTTGACGGCGACGGCCCAGGACGGCCTCACCGAGGACAACGGGCAACTGGGCGGCTCGCCCAAGCTGCTGCGGTGGCTCGAGCCGGAGGTCAACTGGGACCCCGACCACACCTTCTTCTGGGTGGACCAGAACGACGTGGCCGCTGACGGCGCAGACGTGGGCATGGTCCATGTGGAACTCACCGGAGGCAGCAACGGATTTGCCGTCTTGGGGGGCAAAGCCGACAAGCTCGCGTTGGAGGCACCTGATGGCAGCGGCATCAGGAGTCTCGGCTTTGTCCAGACCTACCCCGGTCGCTACGAGGGTTATTTCGCGGGCACCACGGCGGGCGACTACGAGCTGTCGGTCACGTATGACGGCCAGGCGCTCTCCCCCGAGGACCAGGATCCGGCTGCGGCGACGGCCCACTTCGTGGCGCCCTCGGAGCCGCCGCCCGTGCCGCTTCATTCACTCATGTGGACAGACCAGACCAGCGCGCGCGTGAGCCAAGAGCCGGCCCCGGGGGAGAGGACCGAGTTCTTGCAGAGCGAACCGTACCTGGTCGAGGTCCAGCTGGCGGGCGCGGACGCCGCCTCGCTGGGCCGCAACGCCGGCGGGCTGACCTGGAAGGCGGCGGACACCGACCCGTTCCAGGGCGAGGGGCTGTTCGACCTTCAGGGGGGCGTGTTCGAAGCCGGATTGCCCTGCCCAGGCGCCGGCCCGGGTCCGGGCGGCAGTTGCTATGCCATTGAGATTCATTCGGCCATACCGGGCGAACGCCACATCACCGTGTCCTACGGGGACGAACGGGTTGAGGCCTTCCTGCTGATGGACAAGAACAACATCCCGTCCACCACTTTGAAGCTGACGTACGACCTTCCTTGGGCGTCGCTCGAGGATTCCACCTTGGTGGTTTCGCCTTCGGCGCCGGTGGACAATCCGCTGGACCCGGCCGACGCGGCGGACGGCGTGGCGACGCCCGTTCCCGCCGGCGACTTCTACGACGTGGTGTTGACCGGCTGGGACAGGGACCGGGTCAACCGCGCCGAGTTCGACGAGGTGGACCTGGAGGTGCAGGGACCAGACTGCGCGGCCGTGTTCCAGGATCCGGCTTTCCCGGATGACCCCTCGCGCTGGACCGCCGACTCGGTCGGCGCGGACGAGTTGACGGCGAACGCCGACGGCCAATTGACCACCCGCGTTTACAGCGCCAGACCCGGTGTTTGCGGCTTGACCGCCGGCGACTATTCCACCGATCTGGCGGGTTCGCCCAAGGTGCTGCGTTGGGTCGGGTCGGTTGCCGACCCGACGCACGCGAACACGTGGTTCGCCGTTTCGCCTGAGGACGTGGTGGCGGACGGCGTTGACGCCGGCGTGGTCACCGTCCAGTTGCGGGACGCCGCAGGCCTCCCCGTGCACGATGCCGCCGAGTTCGTCACCGCCGCCGGCCCCGTTGGCAGCGGGGTCGCCGTGGGCGCCTTCACGCATGTGGGCGGGGGCGTTTACACCGCCCCGTTCACCGGCGCCCAGATTGGCGTCTTCGCGCTGACTGCCCAGGTGGACGGCAGCGCGTTGACACTGTGGGCGTCCGGTCAGGGCGACGCGCATCTGGTGGCGGCGGGCGAGCCGGGCGGAGTGAGCCCGTCGAAGTCTTCGGCCGCGGTCACCGCCGAAGAGGCCGAGGCGAACCGGGGCGACCCGGACTTGGCCGAGGAACCGGAGCTGTGGGGTTTCCAGACCATCACGGTGGCGCTGAAAGACTCCGCAGGCGAGCCGGTCACGGACGCGGCGCCGCCGCTGAGCGTGGCGGCGGCCGCCTCCGATCCGTTGGCGGGCGCGGGCCTGGACTATTCGAACGGCGGGGCTTTTGCCTGCGCCGAGGCGTTGGTGGGCGGCGAGTGCCCCGCCGGGGTCTTCAAGGTTGACGTGTACAGCGTCAAGGTTGGCGTGCGCCAACTCGAGGTGACTTATGGCGCCGGCACGCCCGACGCGTTCACGCTGGTCAATGAGGCGAACGCGCCGTCAACCGTGCTGGCCGCCGAATTCGTGGCCACCGAACCGAGCCCGGAGTACTCAACGCTGACGGTCTCCCCGTCCGTTCCGGAGGACGACCCGGACGACCCGGCGGACGAGCCGGACGGCGTGCCGACAACACTCAGCGTCGGCGAGTCCTACACGGTCACCATCACCCTGTGGGACGCCGGCCGCAACAACCGCGTCCCCTACGACGACGTGTTCATGGTCGATCTGGTGGGAACCGATGGCGACTGCGCGGCGAGGTTCCCCGACGGCCATGGCGGCAGGGTCGATGCTTATGACAAGGACCAAAACGGTCGGATTGTGCTCCAGGTGACCAGCCGCGAGGCGGGCGACTGCCGGATCGTTTCCAGCGTCACCCCCGACCGGGACGTGTACCTGGTTTGGGAAGCGGCCCCGGTGGACCCGGCGAGCGCGCGGACTTGGTTCAGCGTCTCGGCCGGTCCGGTGGTGGCGGACGGGCAAGACGAGGGTCAAATCGAGGTTCAGCTCTACGGGACCGACGGGCTCCCGGTCACCGCCGCCGCAGGCGACATCGTGGTCGGGGTGCCGGCTGGCAGCGGCGTCTCGGCGGACGGGTTCACCGACCAGGGCGGCGGCCGGTACACGACCGCCTTCACGGGCACCGTCCCAGGGTTGTACGCGTTGACCGTGACCGCGCAAGGCAAAGCCTTGAGCACCCACGCGGGCGCGGGCAACGACAAGGCCTACCTAGTGGCCCCGGGCGAACCGCCGCCGGCGGGCTCCGGCTCGAAGGCGGTGGTCAGCGACCGCGAGAACCAGCTGGCCAATCACGACCGGCCCAATTCGACGGCGGCCGAATGGGGCCGACAGACCATCACGGCCACTTTGAAGGGCGCGGACGGCGCTCCGCTGACGCAGGGCGTCTTGGGGCTGGCGGCTGCGGCGGCGCCGGGCGATCCGGTGGACGGCATCGGGCTCTACTTCGGCAACAGCGGCAAGTTCGCGTGCGCGACCGCGCTGGTAGACGGCGAATGTGCGGCGGGCGTGTACACGCTGGACGTGTACAGCTCCAAGGCCGGCGAACGGCAGCTGGTCGTCACCTACTTGGCGGGCACGCCCGACCAGGTGACCTTGGTCAACGGCGACCACCCGGCCTCAAGCGTGCTGCGGGCCAGATTCGACGCGCCGCCGGCCAGCCGGGCGGACTCCATTCTAGAAATCGAGCCGATCGGACCGGACGGGCTGCCCGCCGCTCTGATCAACGGCGCGGGCCAGGCCTACAAGGTGACGGTGATCGCCTGGGACGAGGGCCGCAACAACCTGGTTCCGGACGCGGAATTCGAACTCGAACTGGAAGAACTGCGGAACGCCGACCGCTCCGGGCCATGCGACGACACGCGCTTCTGGCTTGAGGACGGAAACGAAACGTGGCTGGTCACGTCAGCGACGGGACGCGCGGAGACCTATGTCTACCAGACGCCCGGGGCGGCGCCCGGGAAGTGCTTGTTAACGGCCATGTTCATGAGCCCCACCGGCTACGGCGACGGGCCGATCGCGGACTCGCCCAGGGTGTTGACGTGGGAGAGCGCGCCGGTCGACCTGCGCTGGTCGAGTTTCTCGGTTGGAACCGAACCGGTGCTGGCCGACGGCCAAGACCTGGGGACGATCGCCGTTTACTTGAACAGCAACGACATGGATGGCTGGGTGTTCGGCCAAGCGGACCGCCTTGCGGTCAAGGTGCCGCCAGGCAGCGGGATCGAAGTGCGCGACTTCGTCGAATGGGACCAGGGCGAGTACCTCGCCAGGTTCACGGGCACCGTAGAAGGTCTCTGGCAACTCGAGGTGACCTACGACGGGCACCCGGTCGCCGCCGAGGAGGACTATTACACGCACCGACTGTATGACACTGCCAACATGGTCGCCGCCGGTGCGGCGGCGGTGCCCAGCGCCGCGGCTTCAGAGGCGTGGGTTGATGACACGGGCGATTTGTCTCCCATGGCCCGTCCGACGCCGGATGTGGCGGGCTGGGGGCATTCCATGTTCGGTTGGAACGACACGTACACCCACCGAGTGATGGTTCACCTGGTTGACTCCGAGGGCCATCCCGTGCCCAATGCGGCAGGCGCGCTGAGCTGGGCGCCCGCCCCAGACGACCCGTTCGGCGGCCAGGGGCTGGCCGATTCGAGGGGCGGGGTCTTCGAGTGCGGCGGCTGGGACCTCAGCGTCAACAGCTGCGCCGAGGGTTATTACTGGGTGCTGATCGGCTCGGCCCTCGCCGGAGAACGCCTGATCACAGTCTCTTATGGGAACGGTTCTATTTCGTTCGAGCTCGCCAACAGGGATAATCCGCCTTCAACCGAATTGTCGCTTGAGTTCGACGTGCCGGAGATCTCGGATTCGGATTCGACCTTGGTCGTCAGTCCTTCGGCCCCGCAAGACAATCCCGACGACCCGCAAGACGAGCCGGACGGCGTGCCCACGGCCATCAACGCCGGTCAGTCCTACCAGGTGACCGTGACAGGGTGGAGCGCGAACCGGGAGTACCGGTCCGGCCGGTTGGAGCGTTACTCCGAGGTGAAGGCGATCTTCGAACTGGTTCGCTCAGATTCCTGCGACGCTTACATGGTTGACCCGGACGACCCCTCCTACCACAGTTCGGGCGTGGAATTGCCGCTTGACGCGTCCGGGCGGGTGACCACCACCGTGTACAGCGACGCCCCCGGCGTATGCCAGCTGCGGGTCCAAATCTACGGGGCTGGCGACGTGGGCGGTTCGCCCAAGACTCTGCGTTGGGTTGGCTCGGGCGCGGACCTGTCGCATGTGAACACCTGGTACACGGTGTCCGAACAGGATGTCGTGGCCAACGGTGCTGACGCGGGCACGGTGACCGTCCAGCTTCGGGACGCGGACAACGAGCCGGTGACCGATGCCGCCGGGTTGCTGGCCGCCTCCGCCGCGGTCGGCAGCGGGGTCGCCGTGGGCGGCTTCACCCATCTGGGCGGCGGCGTCTACACGGCGCCGTTCACCGGCACTGTGGCCGGGACGCATGCGATCACCGCCACGGCGGACGGCCAGGACTTGGCCCTGTGGGCGTCCGGCCAGGGCGACGCGCGTCTGGTCGCGCCCGCCGCGCCTGGCGAGGCGGACTCCGCCCAGTCCTGGGCGGCCATCACCGACGAGTACGAGGCCGAGGCAAACCGCGGCGACCCCGAGTTGGCCGACCAGCCGGAATGGTGGGGCTTCCAAACCATCACCGTGACGCTTAAGGACGCGGCGGGTGCCCCGATCACCGACGCGGCGCCGCCGCTCAGCGTGGCCGCGGCCGCGTCCGACCCGTTCGCGGGGGCCGGGCTGGACTATTCAAATGGCGGCGCCTTTGTGTGCGCCGAAGCGCTGGCCGGCGGCGAGTGCGCGGCCGGCGTTTACACGCTGGACGTGTACAGCGTCAAGGCCGGCGTGCGCCAACTGGAGGTCACCTACAGCGCGGGCGGGCCGGACACGTTCAAGCTGGTCAACGCCGCAAAGCCGCCCTCGCCTGTGCTACCTGCCACGTTTGCCGTTTGGGGCGAAAGCGATGAGTACTCCACGATGGTGGTCTCCCCGTCCACTCCGGTGGATGACCCGGACGACCCGGCGGATGACGATGACGGTGTGCCAGACCCGATCTTTGCAGGCCAGTGGTACACCGTGACGCTTACTTTCTGGGATCAGGGCCGCAACAACCGGGTTCCATACTCCCCCGCCACCGAAGTTAGGGTCACAGACTACGGGGAGGCCGAATGCCACGCGATCTTGCCCAACGGCCGCCAAGGCGAGATCTTCTTGGCAGACGGCACCGGACAGGCCGTCACCAAGTTCTACAGCGACCAACCGGGCCAGTGCCTATTGGAAAGCAATTTCCGCAGTGTTGTCCTGACCTGGGTGGAGGCGCCCGTCGACGTGGCCAGTCCCAAGACTTGGTTCACGGTCTCGCCGGGCGCGGTCTTGGCGGACGGCCAAGACGAAGGCCAAATCGAAGTTCAGTTGTTCGGAGTGGACGGACGGGCCATCACCGGCGCGGCCTCCCAACTGGAGGTGTCGAGGCCCGACAACTCCGGTCTGGCGGTCAGCGGCTTCACCCACACCGGGGCGGGCCGTTACACCGCCACCTTCACGGGCACCGCCGAAGGCGTGTTCCCGCTGGCGGTGACGGCGGACGGCCAGGCCATCGCCGTGCAAGCGGTGATCGGGAACGACAAGGCCTACCTGGTCAGCGCGGACGGGCCCCCGCCCGCCGGCGACCGGTCGTTCGCCGTGGTCACCCAACGGCCGGATGAGCCGGCCAACCATGACGCGCCCAGCTCGACGCAGGCCGAATGGGGCAGGCAGACCATCACGGCCACTCTGAAGAACGCGGACGGCCAGGCGATCACCCAGGGAGCCTTGGGGCTGAAAGCGGCGGCGGGTACTGGGGACCCGCTGGACGGCATCGGGCTCTATTACGGCAACGGCGGCAACTTCGCGTGCGCGGCCGCGCCGGTGGGCGGCGAATGCGTGGCCGGCGTCTACACCCTGGACGTGTACTCGTCGAAGGCCGGCGAGCGGCACCTGACCGTGACTTACCGGCCCGGCACGGCGGATGAGCTGACGCTGGTCAACGGCGGGCGAGGCGTTTCCAAGGTGCTGCGCGCCGTTTTCGCCACGCCGCCGTTCAGCCCCGAGTACTCGACTTTGATGATCACCCCGTCCGTGCCGGAGGACAACCCGGACGACCCATTGGACAACCCGGACGGGGTGCCCACCACCCTCCCGTACGGCAGGGACGGCCGCTACCACCTGACGGTCACCACCTGGGACGAGGGCCGCAACAACCGAGTGGGCGGCGTCCCGCTCGACTTGATCGTGTGGGGTCCTGATTGCGAGGCGAAGTTCGACAGCCACGTCTACGAGATCTATCTGGACACGTCCGCGATCGGCCGGGCAGAGACAGATGTTTACGTGAGGAACCCCACCGCCGGCGAATGCAAGCTGGAGGCGTATGTGCGCAATGAGGCCGGGGTGCCGGCCAGCGCGGTCGGGCAGCAGATCGGCGGCTCGCCGAAGACTCTCACCTGGGCGTATCCGGAAGCGGACCCCGACCGGAGTTCGTTCCGGGTGCCGCCGAATGAGGTTGTCGCCAACGGCACCGACGTGGGCGAGATCCGCGTCACGCTGAACGGCGGCCCGGCGGACTGGTCCGTCGAGGTTCCCGGACAGGCGGCCCGGTTGAGCGCCAAGGCGCCGGACGGCAGCGGCATCACCATTGGGAACTTCGTGGAGGACGAATACGGCTACGTGGCGTGGTTCACCGGCACCAAAGCCGGCACTTATGCCATCGAGGTGACCTATGACGGGCAGCCGTTGCCCGCGCTAAACGAGAACAACGTGGTGCTGGACAAGGCCGTCCTGGTGAGCGTGGCTTCGCCGCGGCCGGCTGTCGCCCAGTCGTTCACGTGGGTGAATGGTCCCTGGCGTGTGGCCGCCACCAACCCGCCGGTCCCCGGGCGCCTGTTCGAGGGCGACTACCAACAAGTGATGGTGCGACTGGTTGACGCGGATGGGAATGGCGTGAAGTACGCGCAGGGCGGCCTTAGCTGGGCCGCCGCCGCGTCCGACCCGCTTGGCGGCGAAGGCCTGTTCGACCTCTCGGACGGCTTCTTCGGCTGCGCCAACACCGGGATTTTCGGTGAGACTTGCGAACGCGGGTACTACCAGATCGCCCTTTATTCAAGCAAACCCGGCGACCGCAAGATCACCATCTCCTACAAAGACGAGACGATCGAATTCGACGTGGTTGCGCGGGATGATCAGCCCAACACCGTGTTGACGGTGCCATACGGCCTGCCCGATTTGTCGCAGCTCGACTCGACGATGGTGGTGTCGCCGTCCGTTCCGGTCGACGACCCGAACGACCCGTTGGATGAGCCGGACGGCGTGCCGGTGCCCCTCAAGGTGGGGGAGACCTACGTGGTCACCGTCACCGCCTGGGCCGAGGGCCGCGCGCAGCGGGCCGGTTTGGCACACGGGGTGTGGCTTGAACTCGTGGACACCGGCACCTGCGACGCCGGCTTCGGCGATCCCTCGCTGCCGGAAGAAGAGCAGGATTGGACCTCCCTCGGCTGGAATTGGCAGGACGACGACATCAGCCAGGGGGTCGCGTACATCCGCGGCAACGGGGCGGGCACCTGCATCCTGCGCTCTGAGTACGACCCATTGGGCGGTTCGCCGAAGACCCTGCGTTGGGTCGGTTCGGGGACGGACGCGGGCCAGGCGGACACCTGGTACACCGTCTCGGCTGAACCCGTCCAGGCCAACGGCGTTGACACCGGTACGATCACCGTGCAGCTCAGGGACGCGGACAACGCCCCGGCGCTCGATGCCGCCGGGTTCATTGACGGTTCGGCGCCCGTTTCCAGCGGGGTCACCGTGGGCGGCTTCACCCATGCGGGCGGCGGCGTCTACACTGCGCCGTACACCGGCGTTTACGCCGGCTCCTATCCTGTCGCCGTCTCGGTTGACGGCGAGGAATTGCCGTTGATGGACGGCGGGCGTTCCACCACGAATCTGGTGGACACCCCGGCGCCGGCGCTTGACTTGTCGCGTTCGTCGCTTGAGAAGCTGACGGATGGCGACGTGCAAGTGATTGGCGAGGGGTATTCGCCGGAGTTCGCGTTCAGGGCGACCTTGCGTGATCAGAACGGCGAGCCGTGGACGGAGCCGGAAACCGTGGTGTTCTCCTATAAGGAGGAGGGCGCTTCGGTTTGGACGGTCGGTCAGAGCGTGCCCGCCTCGGCGGGCGTGGCGGAGTGGGGTTCGTTCGCTGTGACCGTTCCGGGCTCTTACGAGGTGAAAGCGGAGGTCGCGGGCGCGCAGGTCGGTTCGGCGTTGGCGGTCGAGTTCGTGGCGGCGGCGCTGGATCCGGCCGAGTCGGTGTTCGAGTGCGTGTCGTGCGACGGGCCGGTGCTGGTCGGGTCGTCGCATACGCTGCGGTTGTCTTTGCGTGATCAGTTCGGCGGCCCGTGGCTGCAGGTGTGGCGCCAGGGCCGGTCGTTGGAGTATTCGTATCGGCTTGTCGGGGAGTCGGGGTGGACCCCGGGGCACAGCGGCGGCGCGTACTTGGATGTGGCGGAGTGGGGTGCGTTCACGGTGGCGGCGCATGGTTCCTACGAGGTGAGGGTCGAGTTGGACGGCGTCCAACTGGGCCAAACCGTCGTGGTGGTGTTCGAGCCTGCCCCGAGGGCGCCTTCTGTGGCGGAGTCGTGGTTGGTGCAGCCGGCGGCTGATGACAGGGCGGCGGCGAACGGGGTTTCGACCCAGGTGGTTGGCGCCGTGGTGCGTGACGCCGCGGGCGAGCCGTTTGAGGGCGCGGTGGTGAGTTTCCTGATCCCGGAGTGGACGTCGGCTGGATTGTCGCAGGGTCCGGTGGTGGTGGAGGCCGTGACGGACGGGTCTGGTTACGCGTCCGTGGAGTTGGTTTCGCCGTTCATGTCGGTCCTTTGGGATCCGCTGAAGGTGTCCGCGACCGTGGACGGGGCGGCGTTTGAGCGCTTGCGGGTGGCGGGGGACCCGGATGTGGGCGCGTCCAACGGGTTGCCCGCGGTTGTGGCGTTGAACTTCGACCCGCGCCGGGTGGCGTCCGGGCCTGGTTTGAGCGAGTTGGTCTCGCCGGAGGATCCGGCCCCGGCCGATGGCGTTTCCCAGTTGACCATCAAGGCCCTGTTGACCGACCAGGACGGCGTGCCATTCGCGGCTGGCGACGGGTTTGTGCGGTTCGCTTCGGTTGGGGAGGCGATGGAGTTGGGCGGGCCGGGTGCTTATTCGGTGGATGTGCCTGTGGGTGCCAGCGGGGTGGCGGAGTTGGCGGTCGCTTCTCCGGCGGCTGGGGTGTTTGAGTTCACGGCGTCCGCGAACGCGACTGTTTACGGGGCGGGCGGGTACTCGTATTCGTCGCAATGCGACATCGCACAGGGTTCGCCTGCTGTGGCGGAGTTCCAAAACGAACCGGCCCGGCTCGACGTGTCACGTTCGTCGTTCGAGTGGCTGACGGAAGGCGGGGTGCCGGTGGTCGGCTCTCCGCATGGGTTCGGGGTTTCGCTGGTCGACCAGTACGGGGAGGCTTGGACGTCCCCGGAGCAGGTTGTGTTCTCCTACAGGGCTTCGAGCGGGACCGCTTGGACGGTCGGCGCGACACTGACGACTGTCAACGGCGCCGCAGAGTGGGGTTCGTTCACGGTGTCCGCTCCGGGTTCGTATGAGGTGAAGGCGGAGGTGGCGGGGTCCCAGGTGGGTTCGGCTGTGACGGTTGAGTTCGCCGCGCCGGGTTTGGACTTGGATGCGATCAGGGCGTCGTTCACTCATTCGACAGGTTCGGTTGACCCGGCGGGTGCGGTGCATTGGGCGTACGTGACTGTGACGGACATGTTGGGCGGCTTCGTCGGGGGCCAGAACGTGTCGTTCGAGTTGACCTCGCCCGGTTCGGCGTTCTTGATCGACCGGCACAGCGGTTCCCCGCTGACAAGCCCGGCCCAAATCCCCTCGTCAGGCCTGGGCTCGGCGGTGGTTGACGTGCAGGCGACCGAGGACACGACCGCGCATCTGGTTGTGTCGATCGGTTCAGAGGTTGTGGGCGAGGTCGACTTCTCGTTCGTAACCCCGACGCAGCCGCCGGTATTGGATTTGTCCCAGTCGTCGTTTGATTGGTTGACGCAGGGCGAGGTGCCGGTGGTTGGCTCTCCGCATAGGTTCCGTGTGTCGCTGTCAGATCAGTACGGCGACCCGTGGGCTTCTCCCGAATGGATCGTGTTCTCCTACCGCGCTGATGGCGCGACCCCCTGGACGCTGGGCGAAACGGTGCTCACGGGCGTGGACGGCACCGCCGAGTGGGGTTCGTTCGCCGTTGCCTCCCCCGGTTTCTACCAGGTCAAGGCGGAGTATGGCTGGGTCGGTGGCGCCGTGATCGGCCAACCGGTGACGGTCGAGTTCGGGGTGCCGGGTTTGGATTTGGATGCGGTCCGGGCGTCGTTCGCTCATTCGGCTGGTTCGGTTGATCCGGCGGGTGCGGGGCATTGGGCGTCTGTGGTGGTCAGCGACGTGTTGGGTGGTTTGGTCGAGGGTCGGGACGTGTCGGTTGTGTTGTCTGGGGCTGGTTCGGCGTTCTTGGTGGACCGGGTCGGGGGTTCCGTGTTGGCGAATCCGGCCGTGATCGCTTCGTCTGGTTTGGGCGCGGCGGCGGTCGGCGTGCGGGCGACTG
>JAITFE010000099.1 GCA_031281585.1 Bifidobacteriaceae bacterium
ACCATCGCCACTCCCCCTCCGTTCGCCACCCATTCTCGCAGACCACGAACCATGCGGTCCGGTCCCGCAGCCAACGCGTTCTCCGGGATAGCCACCGAGCGCCGATCCGGCGGCGGCCATGTGCCTTGCAGATCGACTCACCCGGCTTTCCCAGGCGCCTCCTTCCGCCTCGCCCGCGAACCCTGCGGGCTTGACGACGCAGAACACGCCGCCCCGACCCTCCGGACTCGACCTGGCGGGGCCGGGACCAAACCGGGACCACAACCTCCGCAAGGCACGCAACGCATGGCATGAGAGACGCGCAATAGGCCCCCGTTCTCGCAGAAAAACGGCCAATTTGGACGGCCCAGATACCTGGGGGTCAAGGGGTCGTGGGTTCAAATCCCGCCAGCCCGACAGCTGGCGGGCTTCGCCCGAGAGCTGCTGACCCAGCCGACTGACAAGGGCTCCGACCCGGCGGGGGCTCGGCCGGGGACCAGTTGGTTTTCTGGGGCACTCACGTCCAGACCCCAAGCGGCGCTGCCACCGGGGGATGGACGCCTGGCCTGACGCCCCAGTGGATCGACCGGCCCAACGCAATCTGGTCCCGCGACGCCGCAGACGGTTCCAACCCCGGCGTGGCTCCGCCGCAGACCGGCAAGGCCCGGCACTGCTCCGCCGTCACCTGCGCGCTGAACTCCGACGAAAGCTGGGGGACGCTCACACCGATCAACGGGACCAGCCATACCCGCAACGCCGACATCAACGACTCGGCCCCTACACCCATCCGGGCAGGATTATCGCCTTTCGCCCAGCGGCCACCCGTCAGATGCGCCTTGCCATGCAGAACTGGGGCAGCACCGATGGCAGCGGGGCGGCTGGTATGCGCGAATGGCAAGTCTTCGCCTACGAAGCTCCCGCGCACCAACACCTCGACTTCTGCGTCATCGTTAGCACTCGCGGCGCGGCGGGGAACGTCTTCCTGCCGGTTCAGGGCGGCAACAATGACGAGGTTCCGGCCGATGTCGCCATCCGCACCGTTTTCGGAACCAAGACCCACGCCGCGGTGACGTCCTCCAAGAAGACCCCGCAGTTGTTCACCACGCGCCTGAAGGTACTGGCGGCCGAGAAATCGGCCATCGCAGGAAACCCCCACGCCGGGAGGTCATTCAGTCAAACCTTCGGCCACCCAACGCTGACCTGCGGCGGTTGAGCGACGCTGGTACGCAAACAGACGCCGGCTCGCCCGCTTTCCGAGATCCAGGCAGAGCCCGGACCGTTGACCGTGACCGGGTAGGGGCCATGCGAAGCTCCGTGGGCCGTTGCTCAGAGGACCGCGGTCGATTCCCGGGGCACCAAGCGCACCGGCAGCACGCGGATGCCGGGCTCACCTGGCTGCCCCTGCATCCGCCGTTTGAGCTCCAAGCCCGCTTGCCGTCCGATGTCCATCAAGTTCATATCGACGGTGGTGAGCGGCGGCCAGGCGTTCATGGCGAGTTCGTCCCAGTTGTCGAAACCGGCGACCGCTACATCTTGCCCGATCTGCTTTCCTGACCCGCGCAGAATGTCCATGACCCCACGCGCGACCCTATCGGCCCCCACAACGACGGCGTCCACCTCCGCACCCGATTCGAGAAGCGCCCGCATGCCCCTGCGGCCCCAGCCCTCGCTCCAGTCCCCGTAGAGGGGCTCACCGCTCACAAGCGGCATGTCTCCGAGAGCCTGAGCGAGGCCGGCCGCGCGGTCTCGCGCCGCGTCGAAGCCCGAATCCCCGTTTATGAAGGCGATGCGTCGGCATCCCCTGGCGAGCAGGTGCTCCCCAACCACTCGTCCGGCCTGGACGTTGTCGGGCACGAAGGAGGCGTCGTCTGCGCCAGAGGAAGGACCGTAGGTGTAGACGACAGGCACCGGCGCGTCCGCCAAAGAGGGGACGCGGTTGGTCGAGTCGGCGACTACCACCACGCCATCGGCGCCGCGGGCAACCAATGACTCCATGCGAATCCGTACACCGCTGGTCGCGTTCGCCGGGGGGCAGATGAAGATGTCGGCCATGTCTGTTGGCAACACCTCTTCGAGCCCTTCGACGATGGGAGTGACCCAGTGGCTGTCCAGCATCGCGACGATCACCCCAACCATGAACGAGCCCTGGCGGGGCCGCCCCGGCACCGAAGCTTCGTACGACAGGGAGGCGGCGGCTTTGCGCACCCTGTCGCGGGTCGCCTCGCTGACGCCTGACCGGTCGTTCAGGGCCTTGGAGGCGGTCGCCACCGACACTCGCGCCAGGGCGGCCACGTCGGCCAACTTCACCGGCTCCGTCAAGGCTGGTGTCCTCACATCTCCTCCAGTCCTCCTGGGAGCCGCCGCTACGCCGTCTCCGCTGTGGCGGTGCCACAACGGGTGGCACGGCACCATTGGACGGCCACTAAGCGCCAATCCTATCGCGTGCGGCATGAGCCAAGACTTCTGGCGATTGGGTGTCGGCACATCCCGTCACCGGGAGCCAGACGGCCATCTGGCCGAGGCCGCGGTTTCCCCAGGCGAAATAGGGGATCGCTTTCAGGGATACCCGGTCGCGATATGGGCAGACAGAGGAATACAACTGGTTCTGTTCAGCCAATGCGACGCCCTCGGCACGAATCCCCACCATCCCCAGGGCGGCGTTCTGCTCCACAACGAGCGGTGTTCCGCCGACGAGTGAAAGCCGGCGGATCTCAGCAGGGTTGTCGCATTCCTCGAAGGCGTACACGAGCGGCCCCCTTTGAACGGCCACACGTCCCAGTGTGGCGTCGACACGCGGGTTCGGGTAGACAAGTTGCGCCGCCATCCCCAGGTCGAGGACAACGGTGGTCTCGCCCTCCCATTCGCGGTCTACCACCAGGTATCCGTCCACCGGCTCGGCTTCACAGGGCACGCCGTCGACAGTGAGCCGAGCCTCCTGCGCCCACGCCGGAAGGCGCAGGCGCAGAGACAGCCGCCCAGAGTCGTGGGGCCTGACGCTCACGGCGATTTTCCCGTCCCACGGGTACTCGGTCCTCTGGGTGACCGTGAAGCGGTTCCCGGCAACGGTGACGGCGGCGGAACTCGAGGCGTAAAGGTTGACGTAGATCCCCTCTTCATCACGCACGTACAGGTAGTCGCTCAAAGACGTCATCAGCCGGGCGTAGTTGGGTGGACAGCATGCTACCTCGAACCATCCCTCACGCGCCTTGTCCCCGTCGCTCGCGAGCGGGTTGCGGTAGAAGAAGCGGGTGCCGTCGAGAGAGACCCCGCCGATCACGCCGTTGTAGAGCGACCTCTCTAAGGTGTCGATGTAGCGCCCCTCGCCGGTCAGGAGCATCATCCGATGCGCCCAGAAGACCAGCCCGATGGAGGCGCAGGTCTCCGCGTAGGAGCCGTGGTCGGGCAAATCGTAGGCCGGCCCGAACCCCTCTATGGATCCGTCGGAGCCCAAGGCGCCGGTTATGTAGAGCTTGTGGGCCTCGAGGTCCTCCCACAAGGCTTCGCACGCCTCGCGCAGGCTGTCATCGCCAAGCTCCAACGCCAGGTCGGCCATCGCGCAGTACAGGTACATCGCACGCACCGAATGGCCGACCACCTCGCGCTGCTCGCGCACCGGTCGGTGAGTTTGGTTGTACTCTCGGTACCGCTCCCGGTTCCGGGGCCGGTCAGGGAGCCACTGGTCCGCCCATCCCTCGTCGCCTCGGCGTTCACGCTCCATGTCGAAGTAGTTGGGCTGCTTGCCACGGTTGTCGACCAGGCGGGCGCTCAGGTCCAGGTATTTGCGGTTTCCAGTGGCGGCAGCGAGCTTAACGAGGGCCAATTCGATCTCGGGATGGCCGGGCATGCCGCCCTCGATGCGTCCGCCCGGGAGCGTCTCGCGGTCGATGAGGTCCGCCAGCTTGGTGACTACGTCGAGCAGGGACGTCTTCCCCGTAGCCCGGTGGTGGGCCACCCCGGCCTCGATGAGGTGTCCTGCACAGTACAGTTCGTGCGCATCTTGGAGGTCGGTGAACTGGCGGTCGGGTCTTACACACATGAAATAGGAGTCGAGGTAGCCGTCCGGCTGCTGCGCGCCGGCCAGCAGGTTGATGGCCTCGTCGACGGCCGCGTCCAGCTCCGGATCAGGGTCCGTGGCGAGCCAATAGCTGGCCGCCTCGATCCACTTGGCCACATCCGAATCCCAGAAGGGGTGCGGCTCATTCGGGTCGCCAGGCCTCCACGCCAGCCTCAGCGCGTTGAACTGCCCCCCAGTGCGAAGACGCTCCAGTTGGTAAGGTAACGTGCTCCTCCGCACTGTCTCGCGCCGAGGCGTCCAAAAGACATCTTCGATCACGACATCGGTCAGGGGAAGCGAGGCTCGGCGAGCGGACGCCGGAACATCAGCCAGGCCCCAGGCGGAAGAGGTGGGCGCGCCAGACCTCTCTGTCACGCGGCGCGCCACCGGGGGCGGCGATCCGCCTTGGGCGGCTCCATCAAAACGGATATCAAGGCGCATGTTTAGAATTCCCAATCCCTGTCGGTTCGTGTCACTTGCTGCCGGTGGTCTTGATGCCCCCGGATATATACCGGCTGGCGATCGCGTAGGTGATCATGGGCGGGACGGCCATCAGCATGGCGAAGGCCATCTGCTCGTGCCATTCGTGGATGCCCATACCCCCAACTCGGATGAACGCGGTCGTGGCACCGAGGGCGAGTGGTTTTAGCGCGTCCGAGTTGATGTAGATGACCGGTAGGAACAGCTCGTTCCACCAGCTGATGGCGGAGAGCACGCCGACGGTGATGAATATCGGCTTCGCGAGCGGAACGATGATGCGGAAAAACACTCCGAATCTGGTGCAGCCGTCCAGCCTTGCCGCCTCGTCGACGCTGACCGGAATCGTCATGAAGAACTGGCGGAACAAGAAGACGTTGTAAGGGGCCGCGAACAAGGACGGGATGATCATCGGGAGCAGCGAGTCCAGCCAGCCGAATTCGCGAAACAGGAGGAACTGCGGGAGCACGACCGTCACGGAGGGCACCATCATGGTGGCCAGGATCAGGGCAAAGATGGCGCCCCGGCCCAGGAACCGCATGCGTGCCAGAGGGTAGGCCACCAACGAACTCGAGATCAAGGTGAACGCCGTGTTGGCGAACACCAGGATGGCGCTGTTGCGCAGATAGGTCATCACGTTGGGCTTCTGGAAGATGGCCAGGTAGTTCTGCCACTGTGGGTCTGTTGGAAAGAAGATGGGCGGGCTGGAGCTGATGCCGCTGAGGGTCTTGAGGGAGCTTGCGACGATCCAGTAGATCGGGAAAAGCATCACGAGCGAGACGGCGACCAGGATAACGTATTTGGCGAGCGAACCGCCGTCCATGGCGGAGCGGCCCGTACTCTTCATTCTTGTCTTGCGGCCTGCCTTATTGGCGGGCAGTGAGGCAGTAGTAGAAGTCATGTTGTTTCCTCATCCGTAGCTCACGTGGCGCTGGGACAGCTTGAATTGCAGGGCGGAGATGGCCGCGACGATCACGAACAGAACCATCGCCATGGCCGAGCCCGTCCCGAGGTCGAATTTCTGGAAGACCGTTTTGTAGATGTCCAAGCTCAGGACGCGGGTGACATCCCCGGGGCCCCCCTCGGAGAGCGGGTAGATTATGGTGAAGGCACCGTTGAACGACCCGACCGTCGCTATCACCAGGTTGAACAGTATGAGCGGCGAGATCGAGGGGACTGTGACGTTGAGGAACCGGTGCCAGGCGTTCGCGCCGTCCAGGGCGGCCGCCTCCACCAGTTCTTGCGGCACCTCTTTGATGCCGGTGGTGAAGATCAGCATCATCTGGCCGGTGCCGAAAGAGAACAGGCTCATCAGCCCGACCACCATCCAAATCCCCACCGGGTCGGCCATCCAGTTGGGGCCCTCAATGCCAACCCGTCCTAGCAGGTAGTTGGCCACGCCGAGGTTCGGGTCGAAGATGAGGCTCATCGTGGCTGCCAGGACAACCACCGGGATGACCATAGGCAGGAAGTAGACGAACCGGAAAACGCCGATGAAACGCACCTTCAAGTTCAACAGGACCGCCAGGCCGAGGGAGCCCAGCACGGTGACAAGCACGTTGACGAGCGTGAATATCAGCGTCGCCTGCAAGGTCTTGTAGAAGCCGGACCCCGGCTCGAAGAGGTTCGCGTAGTTCGCTATGCCCACCCATTCCGGCTCGCCAAGCAGGTCCCATTTCATGCAGCTAATGACGAATGACGCCAGGATCGGCATCCCCGAGAAAAGGAGGAACCCGATGAACCAGGGGGAGAGAAAGATGTATGGGGCGGCGCCGTCGACGCCGCGTTTCGTCCGACTCATGGCTGCTTCCCTTCTTTCTAGTGGAGGGCCGTGCCGCCTCGGCTATCGGCGACACGGCCCACCACCGTCACATGCCTAGCTGGCTTGGTTCGCGGCCTGGATTGCCTTGTCAACGTCCTCAATGGTCTTGACCCCGAGGAGATAGGCGTTGATCTCGTTGGCGAGGTCGTTCGTCGCCGTCGCGGAGGCAAGCGTGTAGCCGAACTGGCCGGAGCCGTCCGTGGCCGGGTCGGTGATGGCGCCCCAGTTGCTCGGGCTGCCGTTGCCACCGGGGTGCTGCCACTCGGTGGAGTCGGCGAACTTCTTCAGAACGGACGGGTTGGACGTGCCGATAGATGTTAGCTGTTGGCCCTCGTCGCCCATCATGAACTCGATGAACTTCCACGCGGCGTCCTTCACCTGGCTCGTCTTCGAGATGGTGTAGAAGCCGGTGTGCAGGCTGGTGTAGTCCACCAGATCGGCCGGCATTGGGACCATGTCCCAGTTCGCCTCGGTCTCTCGGTACGTAAGGACGCCCCAGCTGCCGTTCAGCGTCATCGCGGCCTTCCCGGCGGAGAACAGGTCGGTCACATCGGTGCCGGAAGCGGAGGGGGCCGCCATCGACTGGTCGACGTTGGTCAGGGTGTTGATGAAGTCGACGGCCTTCTTCATGCCATCGCCGAGGACCAACTTGCCATCGCCGTCGATGACCCCGTCGCCAGCCTGGCCGGCGAGTGAGTACCACATGCCCGCGAAGGAGAAGGCGTCGGCGCCGAATTGCTTGCCGTTGCCCTCGCCGCTGGTGAGCTTCTTGGCGGCGGCCCGGAAGTCTTCCCACTTCCAGTCGGCCGTCGGGTACTCGACCTTGGCGGCATCGAAGAGGTCCTTGTTATAGAACAGGACCTGGTCGGCGTAGCACCACGGGATGCCGTAGGTGCCGCCCATCTTGGCGGCGAGATCAGCAACCGCCGGAATGAAGGCGTCGGATGTGAGCGTGCCGCCGGACAGGTAGCTGTCGAGGGGCTCCAGCGAACTGGAGGCGAGTCGGATGGCGTCCGTCTCGTACAGGTGGAGGATGTCGGGGGCGGTGTTGCCCGCGATCATCGTGGTGACCTTCTCCGAGTAGGTGTCGCTGTCATAACTGGTCACCTGGAGGTCGATGTCGGTGTTGGCCTTCTCGAAGGCGTCCACCATCTCAGGTGTGATGTTGTCATTCCACGTGGCCATTGTCACAACGGTCTTCCCGCCGCCGTCCGATGGGGTGTTGGTGCCGGTGTCGGAAGTGCATCCGGCCAACAGAGCGGTGGCGAGGCAAGTCGCCGCCGCCAAAGTGATGATGGGTTTGCTTCTCGTAGTGGTTGGCATCTTGTTCTTCCAATCGTCCTTGAGTGTCAGAAACCTGCGAAACACAGTTTCTGTTGGGAATCGTATCCCAAGCGTCCGCGCAGCGCAAGTGTTTTCCGCGCCCTGCCCGATATGCCTCCGATAAGGAGGTTAGCTTGCGCCAGCCCCGAGTCGGGGAGCGCCGAAATGGCGAAACACGGTTTCGTCGGGCGCAACTCATGGGCCTCAGCAGTGCTGCGCAGGCACTGGTGCTTCCGGGTGCCATGACAGGGCCTTGCGCGGTGGTCGGCTCTGCCGTGGCGTGCGCAAGAATCTCCGAGGTGGGATGCGTCTGAACGCCCGCCACGAGCACTCAGGCCAGGCGCAGGATTCGAGCAGACTCGCCGGTGCCGGCCAAGTCCAGGCGCAGGCTGGATCCGTCCCACAGTGCGGGCCAGGCGGGCAGCGAGGCGGGGAACAACTGCCGACAGCTGCGACCCGGGGAAGCCGACAGGTCCAGGCTGACTTCACCGTCACCGGCGCGGTTCCACACGAACAGGAGTGTCTCATCCTCGGTGCTGGTGGCCAGCGCCATGACAGGAGCGTCCCAGGAAGGCAAGCCGAGTGGCCAAGAAGGCAAAGAGGCGGCCTGGTGGGCTATGACGCGGGGATAGAGCCCCGCCGCCTCGCGCACCAGGGCGAACTGCTGGCGGTCCAGCCCGTTCAGGTAGCCAGACAAGTAGAGCCTGCCTGAGAGCCCGGTGACGAGGTTGAACGCCACCTGCTCCAATGTCATCAATGAGTGGGGGTACGCCCAGTTCCCGGCCTGCTCGGGCCGCATTATCATCGGTGCGGCGGCGGCGATGGCGGGGTAGAGACGGTAGTCCTGCTGGTCGGAGGTCGACTGCAAGTCGAACAGTGACAACCAGGCCTGGTCGGTGCGCTGGGCGCCGGAGGAACAGGCCTCCAAGATCACCTCAGGGTGCCGCGAGCGCAGACTGGACGTCCAGTCGCGAAGCGCCCGGCAGTGGCCCAGAAGGCCGGCGCCGGGGGAGGCGGCATCCGTGTCGGGGCCGACGCCGGGCGTCACGTTGTAGTCCCACTTGAAATACCGCACCCCGTAGTCGCCTATCAGGCGGTCGAACACCGCGTCAAGGTAGACCCGAGCGGCGTTTGAGCGCAAATCCAGGAAGTACCGCTCCTGTTCGACTATGCGCCGTCCCCCGCGGCGCATGAAGGCGTCCTCGGGCAGTTCGTCCGCGACGGGCGATCTAATCCCGATCACCTCCGGCTCGATCCAGAGGCCGGGTTTCATCCCCGAGCGCCTGATCAAATCGAGCACCCCTTTGAGGCCTTGCGCGCCGAAGCGCTTCTTGGAGGGTTCCCAGGCGCCCACCGACGGCCACCAATCGCCGTCGTCGTCGTACCAGCCGGCGTCGATGCAGAACACTTCGGCGCCCGCCTCGGCAGCGGCGGCGATCAGCGGGCGTAGCTTAGTACTGGTCGGGTCTCCCATCAGCGCGTTCATGTAGTCATTGAAGACCAGCGGGCGCCCGGCGTCGGCCTGGCGCTGGTGGCCCGAGCGGCGCCGGTGCCAGGTGAGCGCTCCGATGGCGGCATCGAATCGCTCGGCGGCGGCGAATGAGACGGGGACGGTGGTGAACGATCCGCCGGGAGGCAATTCCTCCAGCCAGGAGTGGTACAGGTCGTCCGGGCCAGTGAGCACCAGATCCACATCGGAGTCTGCTCGGGTGTTCAGCTCCCAGCGCCAAGGTCCGTTGTTCTCCACCTCCCAGGCGATGGCTCGCCCGGTGTCGCGGCCCTGAAGCAGGCCCATGGGCAGATGCTCGGCCGCAGACCAGGTGGAGTTGCCGGCAAGAGCCCAGGAATTGCGGCCAGACTGCCCGTGGGCCTCGGGGTTCACATCGGCCAGCCCGCCGGGGCCGTAGAGCGGGATCGAGGCCCACCGGCTTTCGGAGCACCACTCATTGCGGGCGGTGAATAGATTTGCGCCGCCAGGCCCGATGTAGCTCAGCAAGCTCGAGAGCACGGCGGAAGAGACCGCCTGCAACATCAGCGCGCCCCCGCCCTGGTTCTCCAACTGGGTGCTGGCCCGGTACGCCCCGGTACCGGTGTCCTCAATCCGCGTGGTCAGGCGCAGGGACAGCTCCGGGTCGGATTGGACCACTTCCAGGCAGGCGACTCCCCCAAGCTGGAATTCCCGGTGGCTGACGTGGCGCAACCGATCAGCCACCGCCGTCCGATAGGTGCGAGCGCCGGCGAGGCTCCGGCCTTGTCCCAGGACAAGCACCTCGGCCAGGGGTGAGCCCATCACGGCGCCCGGGCGGCCGCCCGCGAACGCTGATGACACCGCCCGGGACTCAGACCAGGTGAACCGTAGCGGTGTCTGCGTTCCCCACTCGATCATTTCCATGTCAATCCTTCTTCCGCGTACTGGCACCATCGCGGTGCGCTCTTGATGATGTGTGTCAAACCTTCCGCGACAGGCGGCGCGGACACCCGCGGTGCCCGACCGGGATTGGGGCGGCCCTCCATGCTGTGGGCCCTGATGTCTTGGAGCTGTGTTGGCTCACGCCTGATGCCCTTCCTCGCGCAGGCTGACCGTCGGCGCCGATGGCCGCGTCCTCATCGCAGTCGGCCCCATATAGCGAAACTAGCTTTCGTCCCGCAGTAGGCCCGTAGTCCCTAGTGCATTGACACTATTGACATCTATGATAGCGTCAGGCGAAAGTGATTGATGCAGTTTCGCACATCATCAAAGGCTAGACAGGGACTACGGAGTCTACATGCACGGCGACCGACGCGGCTGGCGGATACTTCCGGCAGCCGCGGCTCGCCCACTTCTCGCTGAGCGCCCCTCACGGGATGTTCGCCCAGCAGTCACGACGCGTCGAACATGACCACCATCACCGCGTCGAGCTAACGCGACGCAGAAGACTTGAAAGGAAACAATGATGTTTGAGATCTGGAAACCCGCGAACGGAAGAAGAAGGGGGCGACCCGCCACGGCCGCCGTCGCCTCAGCGCTCACCCTGGTTCTTGTGGCTCTGGGCACGACACTGGGCGCGACCAGCACGAGTGCGGCGCCAGAAGACGCCGTCAATGCAGCACCGCGCGCGACAGTTTCCTCTTCTGTGCATGGCAAAGGAGCGATCGGCAGCAATTTCAACGCGAACGCGATCCTCGATGGCGTGAAGTACAACTCCGGCGGGGCCGGATCCCCGCAGACCTGGTGCACTTGGTACAACGGAACGGCAGGCGGCCCGGAATGGCTGCAGCTCAGCTGGCCAGACCAGATCGAAGGCGTCGCCGCCGTGGATCTTTGGTTCTGGGGAGACGGTTCTGGCACCGTGATGCCGACCGCTTGGAACCTGCAGTACTCGCTGGACGGTGAGACTTGGAGCGACATCGCGCTCGAGGACGGCGCCGCCTACCCAGTCAACTCGAGCGGCGCGAGCAGCGTCGAATTCGCTGCGCCGGTGACGGTAAAGCACCTGCGGGCGAACATCGACCAGATTGCCGGCAAGTACATAGCCGTGAGCGAGTTCGAGGTGTTCTCCCAGGCCCCGCAACCTGTCAACACGGCGAAGGAGTCATACGCGACATCTTCGGTAGATGACAAGGGCGCAATCGGAGACAACTTCGATGTCAACGGAATCTTCGACGGCCTGAAGAAGAACTCCGGCAGCGGATCCGCAGACACCTGGTGCACGTGGTACAACGGGACTGCCGGCGGGTCGGAGTGGCTGCAGTTGAACTGGTTCATCCCGATGCAGCTATCTGCCGCTGACCTGTGGTTCTGGGGAGACGGCTCGGGCACCATCATGCCTTCGGCGTGGACTCTGCAGTATTCGCTGGACGGCGAGACCTGGACGGAAGCCGAACTCGCGGACGGCTCCTCTTACACTGTGAATTCATCGGGGGCAAGTAGCGTCGAGTTCGCTTCGCCGGTGACGGCGCGATTCCTGAGGGCCCAGATCGAGCAGGTATCCGGAAAGTACATCGCGGTGAGCGAGTTCGAAGCGTTCTCACCGGCAGAGTTCGAGTTTGTCTCGCGCGCCGAGCTGGTCGACCTCTGGCGCGCCGCCCAGCGCAAGGACGCAGCCAACTACACGCCGCAGACCTGGGCTGCTTTCGCGGCGGCGTTGGCCGCTGCGGAGGCCGAATTGTCAAATGAGGCGGCGACATCAGACAGCCTCCAGACGGTCTCGTCTGCGCTGAGCGACGCGATGAACGGCCTCATGTCAGTGCAAGTCCTGGCCGTCGACTTCGGCGACGGCGCGAGCTATGGCGAACTCTACGGCGGCGCCAACGGCACCCTCTACGGGTTCGGCGCCGACGGCGCCCCAACCGACTCACTGGTCAGCGGTGCCGCTGTCGAGAACACGTCACAGAAGCCGGCAGAAGGGCAGCAGCATCCCTCGGGAGACGTAATGGAGATCGAAGACCAATTCGTCGAGTCAGGTGAAGGCAACGATCTGTACATCTATATGCAGGACTTCTACCCGGACTGGGCATACAACGGCGGGAGCCGCCCAGGCGACACACGCACCTACGTCACCGACCCGCTGAACTCGAATTTCGGGACGTACACGCAGGCTGGCAACGGCACATGGGACTACCTTGAGGTCGCGGAGCTGGTCACCCGTTTCGTGCTTGAGAACTCGGACAAGCTCGACCATTATGTGCTTGTTCCGTTCAACGAGGCCGACGAGGGCAACTGGGCCGGCGCATACGGTTACCACGAAACACTAAAGAGTCAGTTCCTGACCGACTGGGACGCGGTCTACCGCAAAATCCATGGTCTATACGACGAGTACGCGGCCGCGGGGAAGATCGACCCGAACGCCGAACCCCGAATTGGCGGTCCCGGAGACGCCGCATGGCGGCCTACCCGCACGAAGGCTTTCCTGACGCACGCGCTGGCAAACAACACGCTGCCGGACGTGGTGATCTGGCATGAGCTCTCCGAGGAGAACGTTAACTCCTACAAGAGTCACTATGCCAGCTACCGCCAGATCGAAACGACTCTGGGAATCGATCCGCTGCCGGTTAACATCAGCGAGTGGGGCGAACTGCGGGACATGTCAGTCGCCGGTCAGATCATCCAGTGGTTCGCAATCTTTGAAGACACGAAGGTGCAGGCGCAGACAGCGTACTGGAACTATGCCGGCAACATCTCGGACAACCAGTCGCGCGCGAACAATGCCAATGCCGCTTGGTGGATCTTCAAGTGGTACGGCGACTTGCGAGTGACCGACACGGAAAGCGCCATCAACACCTACAAAGCGGTCGCCTATAAAGACAGTGCGGCGCAATCCGCGGGGACGGCAAACACCGATATGGACAAGCTCGCCGCAATCGCCGCCCTCGACACCGCCAATCGAAAAGCGACGATCATCTACGGCGGCGCCACCACCAAGTCGTCGAGCACCATCGAGGACACCGGGCAGAACATCTCCGTGAAAGTCGATATGCGCAACCTTGATCCCGAGGTCTTCGGCGACGAGGTCGACGTCGAAGTCCGCGAAACGCAGTTCGTTGCCGCAGACGGCTTTGCGCAATCACCGCGCCTGGTCAACAGCCAGCGAAACATCGACATCTCTGACGGCACGCTCGAGGTGACCACGCCGAGCGCGGATCGGTACGCGGGCTACCAGCTCGTCGTCACACCCGCCCGCGACATCGACCCGGACGAGAATCCCGACACGTCACGGCTGTTGCTGGAAGAAGAAGCGGAAGACCTCTCGCTGGCTAGCGACAGCGCACTCAACGCGAGCGTAGAGCAGCGCTCACCTACTGGTTCTGGCTGGGGACACCTCATGTTCTCCGGCAACAGCCATGTGGCGAGCTTCGGCCAGGGCGCAACGGCGACGTGGCAGGTCTCCGACCTTGAGGCAGCCGACTACCGTTTGCAGATCATCTCCGCGAATGACGGTTTCCCCGGCGCCATCAAGGTTTGCGTCGATGGCGGCAACTGCAAGACCGTGGAGTATGAGGCAGAAGAAGCGGTACACAGCATGTCGAACATGAACTACCGCGGCGGAATCCAGACCGTCCTGAGCCTTCCGGCAGGAGACCATTCGATCACCATCGTGAATGACGGCCGTGCCGTCGAACTCGACAAAGTCCAGTTGTATCAGATCAGCTCGGACAGCGATGGCGCAGGTCTGGATGCGCGAAAGTACACCGCCACCTCGGATTTCCGCCTGAAGGACGGAGCGCAGCTCTCATACGATGAGGGAACGCGCGGCTGGATAGACCTCAACGGAGGTTCAGCAGCGCTTCACGCCACCGCCTGGGAGTCCGGCTACCAGAACCTCAGGATCACCTACAGCGCCCCGGCGGGGACGTCGTTCGACGTTCTTGTCCACGGCATTGAGACCGCAACGATCACCGCGGCGGACGGCCTCACCGGGTCGGCCACGGTCGTTGTTCCTTTGTCGGAGGGTGTGAACGAGATCGATCTCACCGGTGATCCTGGGGTGCTCATCGAGAGCGTGGTCGCATCGCGCAACGCGGCTAAGGACGAGACTGCCATCTCCTTCGAGGCCGAAGATCTCACGCTCGCGGGAAGCGCGCGGATCATCACCGACGAGCAACTCTCGGCGCCCAACTATGCCGAGAACGGAGGACCCCAAACCTCGACAGCAAGCAACGGAGCGTACGTCACAGGCCTCGGCACGCAATTCGAGACCTATGTGTACCACACGAGCGCTTCCGGCGCCGGCGGTGACAAGACCCGACTCCTGAAGAACTCAACCACCAACGAGCCCGTCGTGAAAACAAACGCACCGAAGGGTCAACTCGTCATCGAGCAGGGACAAGTTCCACCGGGGACCTACAACATCGTGTTCCGCTACTCGAATGACAACATCAACCCGAACAACAACCCCGACATCGCAGCCGCGATGGATCTCGGTCTGCAGCTGCGCCAGGACAACACGGAGATCGCCCGCGCCGGTTTTCGGTGGACCTACACCGACAGCAGCTTCATGAGCCGCTCGGTCACGGCCACGATCGACGGAAGCAGCGACATCGTCCTCGGCAACTGGGATGAGCCCGGGGATCTGAAAGCGGCGGTGTCGTGGGGCGGGGCTCCCAACATTGACTCAATCACGTTCTACCCGATGACCGTCAGGGCGCCGGCCCCGTTGGATTTGGGTGTGACCGTTACGACTCGGTGCACGGCGGGGAATGCTTTCGTGCTGGTTCAGGTCGGCAACAACGACGAGGTTCCGGCCGAAGTCGTCGTCAACACCGACTTCGGCGCCAAGACCTTCCCCGCGGTGGCGCCAACCAAGAAGGCCTTGCAGTCGTTCACCACACGCCTGAAGCAGCTGCCTGCCGGGACGCTGACCGTCGCGGGAAGTGCCCTGAACGGGCGGTCGTTCGCCCAGGCCTTCAGCTACCCAGCACTCGCCTGCGGTAGCTGACCGACGCCGAGCCGCGGGCGGGGAAACGGCCCGGCGAACACCATTGTTCCCGATTTGGATTTCAACGAGAGGAAAGGCAAGAATTATGAGGACAAGACTCGCGGCCAGCCTGGCGCTAGGCGCGCTGGGGGCAGGATTGCTAACCGGCGTCGGCTCGCTCGCTTTCGCCGACGACCTGGTCGAACACGACACGGTTGACGTGTGGTTCGAGGTCCCGGACGAGAAGGCGCTGACCATGACTGTGGCAGCTAACGAAGCGGAACTGACTGAGGGCGCCTCGGCCGACCCGACGCAGCGCGTGTTCACGGGGACGCTGCCAACGGTGACTGTGACGGACACGCGCGACGCCGAGGACATACCGGCGGGAGTGGGCTGGGCTGTCTTGGCGGGAGCCACCGATTTCCAGGGTGACGCCGGCCAAGCGGACATCCCCGCCAACCAACTCGGTTGGACGCCAAGCCTGATCGCAGGCGAGGACCTGGGCCTGGTCAGCGCCGGCGGCGTGGTTGCCTCCAGGCTGGACGACACGGGGTCCGACGGAATCGCTGCCGACGCCTCACCGGAGCTGCTGGCCATGGCGCTCGATTCGGGCGCCGCCGCCGAGGAGCAGAACGGTGTGTGGCAAGCGACCGCCGCCCTCGTCTTGAAGACGGACGCGATCGTCGAACCCGGCAAATACACGTCGGAGTTGACGCTCTCCCTGTTCGAGTGAGCTGAACCGACCCGAACCCGCCAACGAGACAGCCCGGAGACCACGATGACCAGACACAGGATCTCCGTCTCCTCCTCGCTTGGACGGCTGAGGGCTTGCCTGGCCCCGCGAGCGTTGCCGTTGGCTCTCGCGGCCGGGTTGGCTCTGACCGTGCTCGCCTCGGCGGTCCCGGCCCACGCCGGGACCGCCGAGGACGGCGGCGGAGGTTCGGTCACCTGGTCGGTCGCGCCCGCCACCGCCGAGGGGCCCGACGGGCGCCATTGGGTCGAGTTGGCCCTAGCCCCCGGCGACAGCGCGACCGAGCACATGGCAATAACCAATCTCTCCCAAGAGGCAGTCACCTTCGCCCTGGCCTCGGCCGACGGGTATTTCACGGCGACTGGGCGGTTCAACATGCTGAGCAATCCGGCCGAGTCCGTGGACGCGGGGACCTGGATCGAAATCCAGGATGCGGTCACCGTCGAGGCGGACGAAACAGCCGTGGTGCCTTTCACCGTGACCGTGCCTGCCGACGCGCAGCCGGGCGACCACGCCGGCGGCGTCGCCGCCGCGGTCAAATCCTCCGGCGCCGGCTCCGAGGGCGGCGCCGGTCTGGGCGTCACATCGCGCTTCGGCTTCCGGGTTATGACCCGCGTCCTGGGGGAACTCGAACCACTCCTAGAAGTGGCCAATCCCCAAGCCAGCTACACCACCGCCTGGAACCCGGCCCAGCCGGGCCAACTGCGGATCGGATTCGACCTTGTCAACAAGGGCAACAGCCGCTTGACCGTCACTGGACGGGTCGCCGCGGGCGGCGGGACGGCAGCATTCCCCGGGAGGGAGGAACCGGCCATCGAGCTGCTGCCGGGAGACACCCGCCGTGTCGAGGTGCGCGTGGCGGGGGTCTGGCCCCTGTTCCGGGTGACCGCCAAGATCACCGCCGAACCAGTTGTGCTCGCGGTCGACGATGCCCGACCCCCCGAGCTGAAACCAGTCACCGCCACCGTGGGCGCGTTCGCCATGCCGTGGCCACAATGCGCCTGCGCGGCTGGTATTGGGCTGCTCATCGCGGCATGGTTGGTCAGCCGGGGCCGTTCGAGGCGCCGAATCGCGCGGATAGTCGCCCAGGCCAAGGCCGAAGCGCTGGCCGAGGCGGCAGGTCAGCCCAAGGGCGGGCCCGCGCCCCGCCTGGATCCGGCGGACTGACCACGCCGCGCGGCGGCCGCCCGCCGCAGCCCCCGTCATCGCCGTCGCGTTGATCGCCTGCCCCGACCGGCCGGCCCTGTCCGACGACACTGTCACGGTCGGAGTCTCCATCAACCCCAACCGCCCCGCCAACCGGTATCCGGGAGAATTGGCAAGTGTCGTTCCCAGCACTGCTAACCGCTAATGGAGATTGGTTTGCATGGCCAAGAACGCGGAAGAAGCTGCGATTGCCGAGTGCCCACATGACCCGAGAACGTGTGTAGCCGCCGGGACGTCCTCCCGCAAGAGGGGAAACGGGCGCACAACCTGAGAACACAACCCCCCACCCCCGCCATGCGGGTGAAACCCAGGGTCACAGAGCTTCGCCAAGTATTCATCGCCATCCCGACTGTGTGGTTTCCCGGCACCGTTCCCAACCAAAACAGGGACGGGTTCTTTTGGGGTTGGCCGCCGGTGCCTAGCCCTCGGCGGCCAACGCTTGAGCGGGCGGGGTCTTGGCCGCCCGGCGACCGGGCAGGATCGAGGCGACCAGGCCGGTCAGGATCGCCAGGACCAGGACCAGGCCGACCCGGCCCAACGGCACCGTCAGGCTCATGAACTCGGTCGCGGAAAGCAGCAGACCGCAGCCCGCCAAGCCAAAGAAGGTGCCCAGTGCCACACCGGTCAGACCGGCCACCCCGGCGATGATCGCCCCTTCCAACGCCATCATCCGGGTTGTCTGGCGCCTGGTCAGCCCCAATGCTCTGAGCATTGCCGTCTCGCGGGCGCGTTCCAGCACCGACAGCCAGAGCGTGTTGGAGACACCGACCAGGGCGACTATGACGGAAACCGCCAGCAGGGCCAACCCCACTATCAGCATCACGTCGACCGCGTTCTCAATGTTGGCCCGTTCGACGGCCGAGCCTTGGACCAGGAAGACCGAATCATCCGAGCCGGTGTGCTCGGTGACGGCGTCTTGCACATCCGCCACCACGTCTGCCGCATTGGCTTGATCGTCGACCTTGAGCCAAACCTGCGGCACGGATTCCGCGGCCCCCAGTTCGCGCAAGGTGGCGAGATCCACGACCAGCGCCTCGTAAGGCAGGATTGCCTCGTAGTCGGGCCGATCCACCCACTCAAGCTCGGCGGTCTGCCCGCCCGGGCCAATTAGTTCCAAGGTGGTCCCCTCGACGTCCTCCGCGTCGACCTCAAAGGCCGGGTCGGAGCCGTTTTCTTTGAGGGCCGTCTGCTGCTGGATGGTGGCGACAAACCAATCGTCCACCAGCACCTTCCCGGGCTGCAGCAGTCCCGCCATGTCTTTGTCACGAACGACAGACTGGAAGCCGTCGCGGTCAATGCCGAAGGCCGTGTAGTAGTAAGTCTGGCCCGAATTGTCGGCCACGCCAACGGTGCCGGACCGGACTTCGACCACCTGTTCCACGCCGTCAACAGCCCTCAGCTTGGCGATCAGGTCGTTGGACAGGCTTGACTGGCCAAACTGGCCGTCCAGGTCGGGATCCCCGGTTTGCTCGGCGGCCACTGTGGTGACCGAGGCGTCCCCGACTTGGACGTCGATGGGAGCGAAGCGCGACACTTCCTTGCCCAGCGACGCGCCGATCGAGGCGGCCGCCACAATCAGACCGGTCACCAGCGTCACGCCGATCACCAAAGCGCCCGCGGCGGCGGAGGTGCGGCGCGGATTGCGCACCGCGTTGGCGGCCGCGATCCTGGCCGCCCCGCCAAACCGGCTGAAGATGCCAGCCACGAGCGAGACCACCTTGGGCAGCCAGAAGACCGCCCCGACCAGCACGCTCACCACCAAGACACCGCCCCCCAGGACGCCCAGGATCGAGCCCGTTATGAGCACCCGCTCGCTGTCCGCCTGGGCCAGGTCGACCGAGTTGTTCATTGTCAGTCCGGCCGTCAGGCCCGCCAACCCCAACGCGCACATGCCGATTGAAAGGCCCAGGCGGACCTTGCCGGCCCTTGAGGCCAGTTTGGGCGGCGCCAGCGGGTGGAGCGCGGCCAGGGCGGGCACTCGACTGGCCAAGCGGGCCGGAATCGTCGACGCGATCAGCGTCGTGACGCCACCGGCCGCCACGGAGGCGACCACCGCCACCCAGGTGGGCCGGGCCACCCCGGGCAGCGGCAGCGAGGGGTAGAGTCCTCCGGCTATCCAAAGCGCGGCCTGGATCAAGGCCCATCCCAGGATCAAGCCACCCAACGCGCCGCCCAGGCCCATGATGGCGCCCTCGAGCAGAACCGTGCGCCGCACCTGTTTGCGAGTCGCGCCGACGGCGCGCAGCAAGGCCAGCGTCCGGGTGCGGCCGGCAATCAGCACCTGGTAGGTGTTTGAGATGGCCATGCCCGCCACAAACATCCCCAACAGCCCAAAGATCAGCACGACTGCAACCAGGATGGCCGCGCCGTCCATGAACTCGGCCACCATTTGGTTAGTCTCCTGGCGCAGATCCAAGACTCGGACCAGGCAGCCCCAGTCGGACGCCATGTAGCTTTGCGGTTTGCCGAACGGGTCAGACCTGAGCAAGTCTTGGCAGTATTCATCGCTGGTCAAGGACTCGTGTCCCAAGTCCACGAAGGCCTCGCCCAGCCGTGTCCTCATCTCTGAGCCCGGGCCCAGATCCGTCCCGGCCGCCACCGCCACGGCGACGTTTTCGATCCAGAAAAGGCCGGCGTCATCCGGCGCGCCGGCGACCAGTTCCTTGAGCGTGGCCGGAGACGCCTGGACGGCCGGCAGTTGCCAGAGCGTCGGCGTAGAATCGTCGAACAGCCCCGTCACAGTGGCCGAGGCGCTGGCCTGGACCATCTGCCCTTCGTCGAAGACGTCGCCCTCGCCGACGCCCTCGCCGACGCCTTCCTCAATACCAATTGAGGGAGACCAGTACTCGACCGCCAACTCGACGGTGTCGCCAACCGCAACGCCAAGGCGCTCTGCCGCCTTGACGCCCATCGAGACTTCCCGGCCGCCCGCCGGCTCGACGCCATCGGTCACCGGCTGCGGGTTGAGGCGCTGGTCGGAGGCCGCCTCGGTGATTTCCATGTACTCCGCCCGGCCGCCGGATTTGACCTCGACCCAGGCGCTGAGCAAAGTCACCGCCGCTTCAACGCCGTCGACCTGCCTGGCCGCTTCTCTCAGCGAGTCAAAATCCGACGATCCGATCTGAGCCGGATGGACAATCAGGTCGCTGTCCGCGTAGCGGGCGCCAACCATGTTGTACAGGGTGTCCCTCATGGCGCTGGAGCCGATCAGTGCCGCGGCGACGAACCCGGTCGACACGATCACCGCCGTGCTGACCGCCGTGAGGCGCTTGAGCGACGTGCGCATCTGCGTCAACGTGTATCGCAGCATGGCGGATCCTTCAGGCGCCCACGTTGGTCAAGCCGTCAAGGGCGCTTAAGACCGACTCCCTTGTCGGTGCCAGCACTTCGCCGGCCACTTGTCCGTCCGCCAGCAGCACCACCCTCTCGGAGTGGGCGGCAGCGGACGGGTCGTGGGTGACCATGACCACGGTCTGGCCGAGTTCGCGGACGCAGCGGCGCAGGAAGCTGAGCACCTCCAGGCCGGTTCGGGTGTCCAAGTTGCCGGTCGGCTCGTCGGCGAAGATCACGTCCGGACGAGTGATGACCGCCCTGGCCAGCGCCACTCGCTGCTGCTGTCCGCCGGACATCTGAGAGGGGAGGTGCCCCAGCCGGTCACGCAGCGCCAACGTGTCGACCACCGTCTCCCACCAGGAGGGATCGGCCTTGACCCCGGCCAGGTACAGCGGCAGGTTGATGTTCTGCTCGGCGGTGAACATGGGCAGCAGGTTGTAGGCCTGGAAGACAAATCCCACGTGGTCGCGCCGCCACAAGGTCACCTGCTCGTCGCCCAGGCTAGTGATTTCACGGCCTCCCAGGGTGACTGTGCCAGCGGACGGTTCATCGAGCCCCGCCAGCAGGTTGAGCAGGGTCGACTTGCCTGAGCCTGACGGACCCATGATGGATGTGAACATGGTGCTCTGGAAGTCGACCGAGACGGATCTCAGAGCCGTCACCCGGGCCTCGTCCTTGCCGTAGATCTTGGTCAGGTCGCGGGCCATGACGGCCGTCGAGTTTCCGCTCATGGGACCAAACTAGACAATGGCACGGCATCGGCCCTCATCCCTGGCACCGCCCGGCGGGGGCGCCCCCTTCCGCTCTGGGTCCCGAACGTCCGGGCCGACGATGCCGCGCGGTCACCCCACCCGAATCACGACTTTGCCGCCGGCGTGGCCGCGCCCAATATGGGCAAAAGCTTGGGCGGCCTGCTCGAACGGGTACACCCGGTCGATCACCGGCCGGACCGCTCCCGCCTCGACCAAGGCCAACAGGTCGCGCAGCAGGCGGCCGTCTTTGTTGTCGGCGGCCACCAGGGCCACCCGTTTCGGCGCGCGTTTCCGGGCGGCGGCCAACCCCACCGCCGCGGTGTGGCCCACGCCCCCGAATCCGACCGAGGCGATCACCCCGCCCGGTTTCAGCGCGCGTCGAAGTTCCGCCACGCTCCGGTTCGCCGCCACGTCGACGATGCCGTCATACGCCTCACCCGCCGCCGTGAAGTCTTCCTTCGCGTAGTCGACCACCCTGTCGGCGCCAATCCCCCGGACCAGTTCGGCGTGGTTCGCCCCGCACACCCCCGTCACCCGGGCGCCAAGAGCCTTGGCGAGTTGGACCGCGAACGTGCCGACCCCGCCGGCGGCACCGTTCACCAGCACGTCCATGCCGTCCTTGACGCCCACGACCTCCCGCACCGCCGCCAACGCGGTCACGCCCGCCATTGGCAACGCTGCCGCCTGCTCAAACGACAGGTTGGCGGGCTTGACCGCCAGCCCCGCCGCCCTCGCGGCGGCGAACTCGGCCAAACCCCCGGTCCAGGATGCCCCCGACGAACCGAACACCTGATCGCCGACCTTCAGCGACCCCACGTCGGCGCCAACGGCCGCGACGGTTCCCGCCATGTCGGAGCCCAGGACCTGGTTCTTCGGGCGGAACAATCCCTGAAGGAGCCGCACCGCCGCCGGGTCTCCGCGCAGCAGCCGCCAGTCGTACGCGTTCAGCGACGCGGCCTCCACTCGCACCAGGACGCCGTCCGGCCGGGCACGGGGCCTGGCGACCTCGGCCAACCGCAGCTGGTCCGGGCCGCCGTACCTGCTGTACACCTGCGCCTTCATGCCCCTCCTCGCCCGAGTCCCAACCTGAAAGGTAGCACCGCCCAGCCGATTAGTAGAGTGGTCGGGTGTCTGGTTCCTCGTCGCCCCGGCCCGCCGAAGTCCCTTGGAAGCGCTACGTCGCGATCGGCGACTCGTTCAGCGAAGGGCTTTGGGATGGGGACGATGCCGTTGGGCTGCGCGGATGGGCCGACCGGTTGGCCGGCGCGCTCTCGGCGCCCCGGGTCGCAGCAGGCGCCGACCCGCTCGAATACGCCAACCTGGCCATCCGCGGCAGGCTGGCCGGCCCGGTGGTCCGCGAACAGCTGCGCCCCGCCCTGGCCCTGAAACCGGACCTGGTCTCGATCGTGGCGGGCGGAAACGACGCGCTGCGGCTGACAACCGACGTGGACGGCATCGTCGCCCTGCTGGACCGGGCGGTCGCGGCCATCCGCCGCACCGGCGC
>JAITFE010000100.1 GCA_031281585.1 Bifidobacteriaceae bacterium
TTGCGGCTCCAGTGCTCGACGGGTGGGTGCCCTTGGCGCTGCCGGGCGCCGCGACCAGCCCCTAACCCGCCGCGGGGCGTGAGCCCCGGCACATAATCCGCCAGTGGAAGAGCTGGCGGCACATAATCCGCCACTCGCCGGAGAATGCATAACAAAATCTGCCGCTGGACAGCAGAGTGGCACAAGATCCGCCAGTCGCTGGACCCCCGGTCCACAATCCACCAGTCGATGAACCGGCGGCACAAAATCTGCCACTGGGCGAGAGCTGTGACAACAGCAACGGAGGCGGCACAGGCGTGGCGTTGGCGCGCTGGGTGTGCTGAGTGGCCCATCATCCGCCAATTGATCAGCGGCGGCGGCAAGTCCGCCACTTGATGGCACGAAGCCCGCCGGTCAGCGCGGGGCGCATGCAGGCACCCAGGAATCAGGTGAGACAGAATCTGTCTGCTCGGAGCAGACCCTTCGGCGGTGGTGGTCAGTAGTCTCTGAGTGAGGGGCAACTCAGGCCGGGTGTTTCAGACGGTCGAACGAAAGGGGCAACAACGTGTTTTGCACTCAATGCGGTTCGAAGTTGCAGGCCGATGCCAAGTTCTGCGGCTCCTGCGGACAGCCGGTGCCCCAGGCCGGGCCAAGCTCCCCGCCGCAGTCTGCCCCGGCAGCAGAGCCCGGCACGGGGGCCGTGTCCCCTGAGCCACCACCGCCACCCGACCCGTCGGCACCTCCTGGCCCGCCTGCGTCTCCCTACCCGCCCGCGCCCCCTGGTCCGCCGGTGCCCCCTGGCTCGCCTTCGGCGTACGAGGCCGGCTACCCACCTGGGGCGGGTTATGTGCCGCCCGGGGTCGGCTATGCGCCAGCGCCCAATCCGGGTCTCGCGGATGAAAAGCGCTACAGCGTCGGGGCGGCCATTTGGTTCTGTGTCGGGCTGGCGCTCTACGCGGTAGCGTACGTGGTCACCATGATCGCGTTCACCTCCGCCGGGGGAGACTCGGACGCGCTAGTCGTGTTTTTCGTGCTCGGCGTGTGGAATGGCTTCCTCGGGATCACGGGCATGATCCTGCTCCTGTGCGCCAAGAGGATGGGCTTGATCTTCGTGTGTTCGGCTGCGCTGATCGCGGCCGTCTCAAACGCCATCCTCGGCGGCTATCTCCAGATGGCTCTGAACACGGTTGTTCCGGTGGTCACCTATCTGGTGGTGCGGCCCAGTTGGGGTCGGTGGAAGGCCATCAACCGGGCTCGGCGTGCCCGGCAGTGGGTCCGTTTCGGGAAACAATGGGTGTCGCGGGCTCAGCGCGATTGGTCGCAGCGTGCGATGACGCCGGGGCAGTCGGCCCCGCCATGGAGCCCGGCCACCCCGGCGCTGAGTCTCGACACTTGGCGCCGCGCGCGGCGGCAGAAGATCTGGGCGATCGTCAATTCCTGCGTGCTGCCCATAATCGTGCCGTTCTTCGCCATCGCCTGGGCATACAAGGCCCAGAACGCCCCGGACGACGCGTCCAGCGCCAAGCTGCGGCGAACCGCTTTCATCCTGAACCTGGCGCCCTACGGCCTGTGGATTGTGGTGGGTGCCATCAGCGGAGCCTTCGCCCAGTAGCGCTGTGCCCGCTGTCCTGCCTGCCACGCGCAGGACGGTGAGTTCGGGATCCAATGTGACAACGGCCGCAGCCTCGACGTGATAGCCAGCCACCTTGTCCCGGCGGAGGAGCGCCAGATTCCGGTCTGTGGAGAGCACAGACTCAAAGCTGAAGTCCCGTCCAGAAGCCGGGCAGGTCTCGCGGAGGCGCTCCGCCTTTTGGTCCGCCCCCCATTCGGACAATCCCGATCTCGCCTTGATGTCGTCAGCGTCTACGACCTCCTGCCGACTTGTCCGCGATGAGTGCCCACGTGCCCGCGTGGGCAAGGGGCCGAACCGGGGACCTTGCTCCGGACCGAGGTGCTTGCCCCGGATCAGTCACAAAGCGAAGCTGAAGCCCGGCGCGTAGCGCAGGGCGCGGGCCAGGCCCGTGGCGGCTTCGGAGACGCCGCTGGCCCCGGCCCCGGTCCGGGCGATCGCGCCGCGGGCCAGGTCGCGCATGTCGTCCAGTTTCGCGGCGGCGGCCTTGGCGTCCAGGTCCTCGGGAATCAACGAGGACGGCAGGTCGAACCGCTGGGCTAGCAGTTCCCAGGAGGTCAAGCTCGTGTCGAGCATCCGGACCTGGCCGGCCGCCTCGGTGGCCTCGCGCGCCAGGCGGGTCAGGTTGGCGGAGATGCGGGCCGTGCCCATGGCCAGCGGCGGCGCCAATGTGTGCAGGGCCCCGACCAGCGGCACCACCAAGCCGAGGTCTGAGGATCCGAGTTCAGAGGACCGCGACAGCGTGTCCAACAGGGCCCGGTCGACCAGCCGCGCGATTGCCAGCATCAGACGCTGATTCGCCACCATCTCCCTGGACCGCTCCACTCCCAACGCGAGGGCGCGCAGCCGGATGCCGGTCTGCTCCACGGCGGTCTGAATGCGGTGCGCGGCGGTCAGCGGCGTGGCTGACCCGGACAGGGAGCGCGCGGCGCCCATGACCTGGGCGGCGCCTTCGGCCATGGGTTCGACCTGCTCCAGCAGCCCGGCGGCTGCGTCGATCAGCCGTTTGGTCGCGTCAAGCAGTTTCGCATGGGCAATCTGGAGGCGCTCAACCTGCCGGTCTGCGGCGACGGCGGCGGCCCAGACGCTGGCCAGGGCAGAATCCGAGGGCGGCTCCGGCACGGGCTGGGTGGGCGCCACCTCGGCGGGCAGGGCCGTCCGGAGCAGGTCGTCGTATGCCGCGAAGCCCAGCGATTTGAGTCCGGCCACGATCTCCTCGGCACCGGCCTGGGTGGCCTTGTCCAGCGAGGTTCCGGACGCGGTCGCGTCCGATTCGCGGGCGTTGGCCGCCGCGTAGATGGACTCCAGGCGCTCGGTGGCCCGGTCCTGCGCAGACGGGATGGCCACGCAGACCCGCGTGCCCTGGGTGGCCACCGCCGCCAGCAAGAACCAGTCCTCGCGAGCGGCCGGACCGCCGAGCTTGATGTACGCGCCGGTGTGGGAAGAGGCGTCCAGGCCGGCGGTGATCAGGCTCGCGACTCCCCACGGAATGTCGTCGGCCAGCACCGCCGCGGCCGGCCCGCCCAGCAGTTGCGGCGGTCCCAGACCGGTGGTCTGGGCCAAGGCGTTGTTGACGCCGATCACGGCGCCCGAAGAGTCGGCGACAAAGATGACAATGCCGAAGGCGGGGTCCTCGCTGCTGGTCACGAGCCCAACTTAGCCGATCTTCCGGGCCTCGGCCGGGATCGCGAGCGTCAGGATCGTGTCTGTGCCGTCGCCCGTCAACGCCGGCGATGCCGTCAACGACCCCCCCAACCGCCGGATCAGGGATAACACCGCGGTCGGTTTTGGCCCCAGGGCCAAGCGTCCGGGCGGTGCCTCGGCCGCGCGGTCTGAGATGGTGATGACCAGTTGCGACGCGGTGGACCGGGCCGCCACTTGCACCGCCAGCGTCGGCGACTTGGCGGCCGCCGCGTCGATCAGCTCCGCCACGGCGTGGGCCAGCCGGGCTGCCACCGGCTCCGGCACCGACGCCATGGTTTGGATCGCCCAACGCACTTGCCGGGGCCGCGCCACTTGCGCCAACGCTTCCTTCAGCACGTCGGTCACCAACAACGGCCCACCCGGTGCCGTGACTCCCAAAGCCGCGATTTCCTGCGTCGCGGGGTACCCCTCCGCGTCCGATGCCGTCCGGTCGCCCCCCGGCAAACCCTCGCCCGCCGCAGGGGAGGGGACCGGCGCGCCCAAACCGGGCTGCGGAACAGGGACAGCCGGCGTGGCCGGGGAAGAAGGCGCTGGGGTGGCCTCCGGCGCGGCGGCTGGAGACGGCGCGGCCGCGGCCGAAGTTGCCGCGGGTGGGGATGGCGCGGGCCTGACTGGAGACGGCCTGGCTGGGGACGGCCTGGCTGGGGACGGCGCCTGGGTAAACACAAGGACGGCTTCCGGGGTTTGGCTGGGGACCGGCGTGGCACTAGGTCGTGGGAGCGGGAACGCGGGAGGAGCCGTCGCCGTCGGCGAGGCGTCCGGGGCGGGCGCGGGGGCCGGGCCGGAAGGGGCCGGATCGGCGGCTTCGGGGGCCCGCGCCTCGGGAGTTCCCGACACGGCGGGGACAGGAGGGGTGTTGGCCTGGACGGGAGAATTGGGAACTTGGGGCGAGAACTGCGGGGCAGCGGCCGGGGCCGGAGGGCTGGCGGGATCTGCCGGATCGGCGGGTCCGGGAGCCCAGGCTGCGGGAGCATCCGAAACGGCAGGTATTGCAGGAGGGGCGCTGGCTTGGACGGAAGCATCGGGAACTTGGTGCGAAAACTGCGGGGCGGCGGGATCAGCGGGTCCGGGAGCCCAAGCTTCGGGAGTCCCCGAAGCGGCGGGTGTCGGAGTGACGGAGGCTTGGGCGGGCGCGTCGGGGATCTGCGGCGAGGCCTGTGGGACAGCGGTCGGGGCCGGAGCGGGGGCGGCGGCTTGGACGGCATCGGGCGCGGCGGGCGCCCAGGCGCTGGGAGCGCCGACGGCCGGGGGCTGGTAGGAGACGGGGGAGGCGGGCTCCATTCGGCGGTAGACCGCGCGGCCGGGCCCGGCGCCGTGGCGGCCGGACCTTGGCCCCGCGAAACCGCTCAGACGCTGGGCCAGCGCGAGGCCGGGCGGGCTCAAGCGGTTGGCGAGGAAAACCAGGCCGACGGCGGTGGCGAGGGCGCCGGCGAGCCCGGCCACGAGGCGGGCCCGCGACGAGTCGTAGAGAGACTCCGCGGCCCGCGTCAGGGTGTCCAAGCGGGCGGGTCCGCTGGCGGCGCCAACCGACCGCGACGAGGACTCCGCGTAG
The DNA here is from genome assembly GCA_031281585.1 of Bifidobacteriaceae bacterium. Taxonomy (NCBI): domain Bacteria; kingdom Bacillati; phylum Actinomycetota; class Actinomycetes; order Bifidobacteriales; family Bifidobacteriaceae; species Bifidobacteriaceae bacterium. The sequence goes on from JAITFE010000100.1 coordinate 4,866, forward strand.
GCGCGCGCGTGGCCGGACAGGGCGCCGTTGGCGACGCTGGCCGCGAGTTGCTCGGGCGTTGAGGCCAGTTCGGCCGCCAAATCAGGCAACTGGCTCTGAATGCGAGCCTGCTCAAGCGCGGCGGAGGGATCCGCGAGCAACGTTCTGAGCGGCTCTGATTCGCCGCCGCTGAATTGCAGGCCGTCCAGCCCGGCCGCCTCCGCCGCGGCATTGAGGGAAGCGAAGACCGCGTCGGTGACCGTCGGGTCGGCCGCTCCGGCGAATTCGGCCTCGACGGCGGAGCCGGCTTGGTCGGCGGCCTGCATCAGCGCGACGATTCGCCGGTCTTCCGAGGCGGCCGCGACCGTGCGGGCTCCCGTGACGGTGGTGTAGACGCAGGTGCAGAACGCGATGGCGAGGAGAACCGCGGTGGCGCGAAGAACTTGCCGATGTCCGGGGTCCGGACTCGGCCGCGGGGCTTCCTTGTGCGCGGTCACCTAACTCGGCGCTAGTCGGAACCGCCGGTCACTTGTCGCCGGTGGTGCGCCACGGCACTCGGGGCTTGCCGCTGGCCGGCTTCGGCTTTTCGGTGGCGTCCTCGGGCTTCGGGGCGGTTGGAGCGGATGAAACGGGCGGGGCTGGGGCGGCTGGCGGCTTGGCGCCGGTCGGTCGGGCCCCCGTGGGCGGCGGCGTTGTCGTTGCCTTGGGAGCGGCGGCGGGCTTGGCGACCGGGGCGCCCGGAGCCGAGCCTTGAGCGGGTCGCGGGCTGGGGGGCTTGGGGCCGGCCGGAGCGCCGGTGGGGGCCGGTCCAGGAGAAACTGGCTTGGTGGCTGCAGGCGTCGCCGCGGCCCCGGCTGTCGGCGCGGCGGCGGGGGCTTGCCCGGCAGAAGAGGGTTTGACGGGGGCGGAGGCCGGCTTCGTGGAAGCCGGGGCCGGCGCTAGGGACGCCGCAGCCGGAGCGGCGGCAGCGGGAGCGGCTCCGGTGCTGGGCTGGGCCCCTGCCGTCTTTTGTCCGCCGGGCGCCGGGGCGAAGGGCACGCGGCGCTTCTTGCCTCCCGGCTGGCCGACGGGGGTGGACTCGGTGGCCTGGGCGCCGGCGGGTGCCTTGGGGACTGCCGCGGCTGGCGCGGCAGCCGCAGTTGCCGGTTTGGCCGAGGAAACGGGGCCCTTGCCGGGGGCGTCTTCAGCCTTGGCGGGCTTCGCCTCTGCGGGTGGCTTCTTGTCCCGCCCGAGGGGCAAGCGCTTGGCTTTGCCACCGCCGCCGTCCTTGGTCCCGGCCGGGCCGGCCTTCGGAGGCGCTCCGGCCGCTGCGGCCTTCTTGGGCGCGGGGGCGGACGCGGGCGCCCACTGGGAGCCCTTGATGAAGTACACCAGCCAGAGCGCGATGGCGATCAGCAGGAGCACGCCGGCGACAATCCAAAGGGCCACGGGCAGCTTGCCCGTTTGCTCGGCGGCCGTCTTGGCCGTTTCCGCCAAAGTCTTCAGGGCGACGGCCCGGCCGTCGCTCTCAGGCACATCCTGGTCGATCCGCACGGGAATGGACTGATCCGGGTTGCCCATCGCCTGAGCGAAGGTTCTGGCCTGCGGTCCCAAAACGGGGTCGTGGAACAGAGCGGGCGCCTTGCTGGCGAAGGCGTAGAGCGACTTCCGCAGAGCGGTGAAGGTGGCCTGGCAGGGACCGTCCGCCTTGGCGCACTCGTCGGCGCCGGAGACATGTCCGCTCGTCAGCTCTTCGCGAGCCATCTTGATGCGGTCCGCCGGGTTCTCCACGAGCAGCTTGAACTGCTTCTCGCTTCCCTTGTCCTCAAGTTTCATGGCGTCAACGCCGTATTTGGCCGCCTGTTCGCCGAGCTTCTTCGCCGCATCGTCGACGGCTTCCGGCTCCGGCTGGCGCCCGGTGGCGTGGGCGCTGACCCAGTCGCTCCGCTCGGTGTAGAGGGCGCGGTCCGCCTCGTTGACCGCCTCGAGGACCTGGACAAGCTGCTGGTCTTGAGTCGCGTCGCCCTCTTCGCGGGCGCCGGCGGCGGACCGGATGACGGCGAACACGCCCGTGGCCGCCGCCACGACTGAGACCACAATGGCCGAAATTAGGACCAGTTGGCGCAATTGGCGCCGGTCGCCGCTGGCTGGATCGACAGGCTTGGATGCGCCGGGTGAGGTCGAGGTCGATGTCATTGTTCACCAATCCGTAGTGCGTTGAGCCCGAGGGAACTGCTGGCGGGGTCCCGGTCCCAGTTGGTAATTTCACCTACCGGAGACGCTACCCTACCAGGTGACCTGGGTCACAGGGGAACGGGGGAGAATCCTATTCGGAATTTGGCGTCTTTGGCCATCGGCGTAAGGCCCAAGCGGGGGGACCGGTCAAGGCCTCGGCCGTACGGGAATTACTCAGACCGCACGGCCGCGCCTGCGGGCTGACCGCCATCCGCGATCTGCGGGGTGTTCATCGCCCGGAGACGCGGCGGCGCGCCAAGATAGAGGCGTGAATGAAATCGCCAACTCGCAAGCCCGCTGGCGCCAATTGGTGGCCACCATCCGCGCCCATGAAAAGGCCTATTACGAATTGGACGCGCCCGTAGCCTCGGACGCGGAGTTTGACGATTTGATGCGCCAACTGCGCGAGTTGGAGGCGGCGGAGCCGGCTCTGGTGACGCCGAACTCGCCGACTCAGCGTCCTGGCGGGCGGCCGACCGGCGACTTCGCGCAGGTGGTTCACGCCACGCCCATGATGTCCCTGGACAATGTGTTCTCGATCGAAGAGCTGGCGGCCTGGACGGAACGGGCCCTTGGGGACGCCGGGCTGGAGAAGGCCGAGTGGCTGGCCGAGTTGAAGATCGACGGCCTGTCTGTGTCGCTGGTCTATGAGAACGGCCAGTTGGTGCGGGCCGCCACCCGGGGCGACGGCGCCACCGGGGAGGACGTCACGGCCAACGTGATGACCATCAAAGTCATTCCGAAAACGCTGACGGCCGACCCGGCGCCCAGTTTCTTGGACGTCAGAGGCGAGGTCTACTTGCCGACGGCGGCTTTCGCGGCTTTGAACGACGGCATCGAGCAGGAAAACGAGGCGATCGCCAAGGAAAACGAACGGCTTGAGGCCGAAGGCAAGCGGCCCCGCGCCCTGCGGCGGCTGTTCGCCAACCCGCGCAACGCGGCGGCGGGGTCGCTGCGGCAAAAAGACGCCGCCGCCACGGCGAGCCGTCCCTTGGCCATGTTGGTGCACGGAATTGGCCAGCTGACCTGGCCGGACGGTGTGGGTGGCCAGACCCCCGCGACCCAATCCGAAACGTATGAGCTCCTGGGCCGGTGGGGCCTGCCGATTTCCAAGCACAACCGCGTGACCGATTCGCTGGCGGGGCTGGAGGGCATGATCGAGCATTTCGGGGCGCACCGGGGGGAGATCGACCACCAGATCGACGGGATAGTGGTGAAGATTGACGACATCGGGACGCAGCGCGCGCTGGGCGCGAACTCGCGGGCGCCGCGCTGGGCGATCGCCTACAAGTACCCCCCGGAGGAGGTCAACACAAAACTGCTGGACATCCAGGTCCAGGTGGGGCGGACGGGCCGGGTGACGCCGTTCGGGGTGATGGAGCCGGTGCGGGTGGCGGGCTCCACGGTGGCGTTCGCCACGCTCCACAACGCCCGCGAGGTCGCGCGGAAGGGCGTGCTGATCGGCGACACGGTGGTGCTGCGCAAGGCGGGCGACGTCATTCCGGAGATCGTCGCGCCGGTCACCGAGTTGCGGACCGGCGCCGAGCGGGCCTTCGCCATGCCCTCCGACTGCCCGTCTTGCGGCGCGCCGCTGGCCCCGGAGAAGGCCGGCGACGTCGACGTGCGCTGCCCGAACGCGCGGGGCTGCCGGGCGCAGATCGCGGGCCGGATCGAGCATTTGGGCTCCAGGGGCGCGCTGGACGTGGACTCGCTGGGCCAAGAGGCGGCTCTGGCGCTGGCGGATCCGGCCGCCACCCTGCGGCCCAGTTCGGCGCGGCCGGCCCCGGCGGACGCCCGCCCGCTGGAACCGGTCCTGGCCAGCGAGGCCGAGCTGTTCGCCTTGCGCGCCGAAGACCTGATCCGCGCCCAGGTCTGGCGCTGGACGCCGGCGGGCTGGGCCGCCAAGCCGTTCTTCGCCAACGAGTCGGGCGAGTTGTCCAAGGCGGCCCAGATCCTGCTGGACCAGTTGGAACAGGCCAAGACCCGCCCGCTCTGGCGCATGCTGGTCTCCTTGTCGATCCGGCACGTGGGCCCGTCCGCCGCGCGCGCGTTGGCGGCGCGCTTCGGCTCGGTCGAGGCGATCGCGGCCGCCTCCGAGGAGGAACTGGCCGCCGTCGAGGGCGTCGGCTCCGGCATTGCGGAGTCGGTCCGCGAGTGGTTCGCCGCGGATTGGCACCGCGCCATCGTCGAAGCTTGGGTCGCGGCGGGCGTCCAGTTGTCCGATGCCGCCGTCACGGCTTTGCCCCAAACCCTCGCCGGTTTGAGCGTGGTCGTCACGGGCACGTTGGAGGGCTTCACGCGCGAGGGCGCCAAGGAGGCGATCGTGGCACGGGGCGGCAAGGCGTCCAGTTCGGTGTCCGCGAAGACGGATTACGTGGTGGTCGGCCCGGGCGCCGGCTCGAAGGAGGCCAAAGCCCGCCAACTGGGCCGCCCAATCTTGAACGAGGCCGCTTTCGCGCGCCTGCTGGAGGGCGGCCCCGGGGCGGTCTGACCGCCAGCATCCGCTCCGTCGTGGGGAGGTTCGGTCAGGGGCAGCTGAGGAGGTAGCCGGAGAAGCGGGCGCGGATGACCCGGTCCTTGACTTCGCAGCCTTGGGGCGCGGCCACCTCCGCCTCGAACCGGTCGGCCAGGCCGGGTTGGTCGGTGGGGAAGTAGAAAGCCACCAGGCCGCTTCCTGCCATGTTGGGCGGCACGTCCGTCGCAGCTATGGCGCCGGACGGGATCAAGTCGGCCGCCCGCAAGAACTGGCCGGGATACGCGGTTTCGAGCAGTCGGGTGGCGTCGTTGGCGTGGACAAAGCCGTCTGCGGCAGCCGCCAAACCGGCCAGGGACCGGAAATCCTCGCCGAACTTGGCGGTTTGGGCGTGCTGGATGGCGCAGGAGGCGGCCATCGGCGCCAGCAGGGCGACGGCGGCGACCGCGCCAAGACGCGGGCGGGTCCGCCAAAGCGCCACGAGGCCCTCGGCGAACAGCCAGACGGCGCCTGGCACCGCGAACACGACATAGCGTTCAAGGTAGGAGGGCGTGTAGACCACGCTGAGCCCGATCAGCGCGGCGGAGGGTAGGGCGAACCAGATCAGGGCGGTGACACCGGCGCGGCGGGCGCCAAGGTCGTTCCGCGACCGGGCGGCGAGGGCCGCGACCAACGCCAGCCCGACCAAGAAGGCCATGACCGCGGAAGCGATGTGCCAGCCGACCAACCCGCCGTCCCGGTCGCGCGGGAACATGAAAAGCTGGCCGACTGCGAACCTGGCGGCGAGTTCCGCCAGGCCGTCCGGCAGCCAGCCCACCTGCCCGCGCTGGGTGCCAACGCGGATGGCGAACGGGAGGGTCAAGGCGCCGATCAGGGCCCAAGAGGCGGCGAACCCGAGCCACGGCCGCCGCCAACGGCGAAACCGCGAGGGCGGTTCGGAGCCGGCGCCGCGGCGAGCAGCGTGTCGCGGGCCGGCGGCCCAGTTCCAGATGATCGCCATATGGGCCGCCGCCAACAGCGGCACATAGATGAGGAAGACAGTTCCGGCTGTCATGGCCAGGGCATACGCGATCCACCAAAGGGCGGCCCTGGAACCCGCCCGACAGGCCTTGACCAGGAAATAGGTCGCCCACACGGCGAACGCGAGGGCGAGCGCGAAACTGCGGGCCTCGTCGCCCGCCCAGTTCAACCCCGGCGTGAAGGCGAAGACCACGCCGCCGGCGAGGGCCACAGCGCCTCCGCGCAGGGCGCGCAGAAGTAGGACGAATCCCGCTCCGGCCAAGGCCACGGCGATAAGCGAGAGCGAGCGTGTCGCCACCTCCGACCAGCCGAACGCCTGGCCCCAGTAGTGGAGTGTGGCGTAGTAGGCGGCGTGGACCAGGTCATGGCTCCGAACCAGGCCCGGCAGATCGGCTATGGGGGCCTGCGCGTGCTCCAAAGAGACGACCTCGTCATACCAGTAGGAGGGGCCGCCCAGTCCAATCAACCCGGTCAGGGCGACCAGGGCGAACTCGCCGCCGGCCAGGGCCAACGGCGGCAACCGCAGCACGCTCCCGGCCAAAGCACGGGGCCGCGAACGCGGAAGGTTCGGCCCGTCGCCGGGATTCGTAAGACCGGTCACCGGCGGCCGGCGTTAGTCGTCGCCGTCTTGACCGGCCGGCGGGCAGGTGACGGGCGCGGTCAGCGGGGTCACAAAGTCGGGATCGGCTGGCGGAACGGTCGTTTGGGGCACCGCGCCGTCGGTTCCCGTCGCGCCGCCAGCGCCCTGGCTCGCCTCGCCGGTCGGATCCTGGCCGATCGGGTCCCCGCCGGACGGATCGGACGGGTCAGACGTGTCGTCGAGGGGCTCCGGATTCGCCACCTTGTAAGGCGTGGTGCCGGGAATCGGCTGATCCAGCGCGATCAGTTCGAAAACCTCGGCTGCGTTGAGGCCCCCGAAGCGGTTCGGAGCCCCCCATGAGGCCAGCCTGACTCGGTTCGTGTCTTGCGTGTCCTGCACCCAGGGAGCAGTGAACAGGGACACGTTCTCCATCTTGATGTTCCTCAGCGCGTAGGCAAGGCCGGCCAGGTCCATGACCGAGCCGAGCTCCGGGCCAACGTAAAGGGAGCGCGTGACGGCGGTGGCGGTGGCGTTCAGCTTGCCAAGGGATTGGAGGTTGCCGGAGGCCAAGACCTTGTTGATGACGGTGGCGATCAGTTCCTGTTGGCGCGAGATGCGCTCGGTGTCCGCGCCGGTCAGCCAGTCGCCGTAGTAGGTCTTGCCTTCCCGTGTGCGGGCGAAGGCAAGCGCCTTCCGGCCGTCGAGATGGTTCATGCCGGGGGGAAGGTCAACACCCGACTTCTTCCCGACCAGGCCTTCGGGAACGCAAATACTCACGCCCCCCAGTCCGTCCACCACATTGGCGAAGCCCGCAAACTGGACCAGCACAAAGGTGTCGAGGCGGATGTCGGTGGCCAGTTCCACGGTTTTCATGACGCAGGCCACGCCCTCGTCTTTGGCAGTGAAGTCGTTGTCGGACCCGCGCTGGAACGCCACGTTGATCATGCGGGTCGAGCCGCCGTGGGTTTCGGTGCCGTCCGGGCGGGTGCAATCGGGAGTCTCCAGGAGCGTGTCGCGGGGGATCGCCACCACGTCGACGCGGGAGCGGTCGGCGGACAGGTGCGCGATCATGTTGACGTCGTTCAGCACCGTCTCCATGGTGTCCCCGGAGTAGGCCGCGTTCTCGCCCTCCCGGCTGTCGATCGCGGTGATCAGGATGTTGACGGCGCGGCCGCCGAACGGGTCGTTCGGGGCGGCTTGCGCGCTGGTGGTGGCCCGCTGCTCGGGCCGGTCATCCATGCCGATAAGCTCCTTGACCCGGTCCAGGGTGGTGATGTTCGCGTCAAGTTGGCGAATGCGCTCGCCCACGGCCACGCAGGCTGCCAGCATGGAGGCCGCGACCAGGGTGGCGGCGACCTTCAGCGGGCGGCGCCGCCGCGCCTTCGCCCGGTGCTGAGACGGGACCGGGGCTCGGCCGGCCGCGTGGCGCGGATGCACATGCCCTCCTTCGGCAATTGTCAAGAAAGATCGGTTCCAGGGTAGAGCCACGGCTTGGCGGAACCGCGAAGGCGCAGGTCGAGGCCGGTAAAGGTTTGGTGGAGATCGGGCGAGGGGTCGCCGGGCCGGCCGTCGCGGGCGGCGGTCACGGCGTGGGAGCGGTCCACGTGCCGTCCCGGATCTGTTGGAAGTCGCGGGGCGCCTGCTCCGGGTCCAGCAAGACCGCCTGGCCAATTCCGCCGGGCTGGTAGTCCGTGGTCTTGATCGCGGGAGTGCCCTGAATGCCGTCCGGCCCGGCCGCCGCGCGGAAGTCGAGCACCAGTCGGCCCAGGCTCCAAATGGAGGCGTCTTGGTCCACGGTCAGGGAGCCGGTGCCGGCCCTGACCAGGTCCACTTGGCGGTCTGGGCGCCACAGCAGCGACGGCTCGATCGCTTTGCCAATGACCGCGCCCAAGACTTGGCGCTGGCGGTTGCCCCGGCCTATGTCGCCGGTGGGATCGGCTTTGCGCATCCGGCTGAAGGCCAACGCTTGGACGCCGTCTACGTCGTGGCAGCCGGCCTGCCAGTCAAGTCCCGAATCGTGGTCGGAGACGTTCTGGTCCAAGCAGAGGTTGACGCCGCCCACCGCGTCGACCAATTCCGTGACCGACCCGAAGCCCACCTCCACATACCGGTCGACATGCATTCCGGTGAGCGTCTGAACCGTCTCCACGAGCAGGCGAGGCCCCCCGAACGCGTAGGCGGCGTTGATCTTCTGCCCGCCGTAGCCGGGGATTTCCACGTAGGTGTCGCGGGGCAGCGAGATCAGGTAGGCCTGGCCGTTCGCCGCCCGGTGGACCAACAGCAGCGAGTCCGCCCGGGCGCCTTCGGTGGTGTCCGCCACGCCCCCCGTGCCCCGTTTGTCCGAGCCCGCCACAAGATACGTGCGGCCCTCGTCGGTTCCGCCCGCCGCCAGCGCGTCAACGTGCTGCAGCTTGCCGTTGGCCCAGATCGCCAGGCCGACGGGCCACGCCAGGGCCAACACCAGCAAGAAGGCCAGCGTGACCAAAACTTTGCGCCCACGCCGGCGCCGCCTCGGCCGGGCCGGGAACCCGCCCGCCGCCGATGCCGTGCCGCCCAGCCTTTCCCCCGCCCCCGCTTGGGGGTTTCCCCGGCCGGGGCGGGGGCTGCCTGTGGCGGGCGTGGGGGAGTAGACGCGGGGTTGTCCCGCCGCCCGCCGCGGCGCGGCCGCAAAGCCGGAAGCCGGCCCGGTTGGCGGATTGGCAGCTGGATCGGCTGTGGGGAGCGGTTGGCCGGCTACCCGTCGGGGCTTTGGCGGGGCTGGGAACGGCTCGGCGGCATCGTGCGAGCCGGCGGCGGGACCGGGCTCGGGTGGAAACCGGCGGGGGGCTGGGAACGGCTCGGCGGCGGGAGACATGCGGGCGAGGCGGGTGGCGGACGTGTCGGCGGCGAGTCCGGGCGGCGGCTGGAGCGGCTTGGCGGGACCGGCCGTGCGACGGCTCGGAGCGCTCGCTGGCGCGCGGGCCGGACGGTAACGGGGAAGGTCGCGGTCACTGCTCATCGCAGCCATAGTAAGGCGGCGGCGCGCGGTTCGGGCCGTCCTGCAGGGGGAGGGCGCGAATTGCCGGTGGGGCGGAGGCGGACAACCGAGGCCGGCGCCCCTTGTGGCGGAGAGGCTGACTTAGGATTGTCCGGTGGGCACCGACCGGGACGTGAACGCACCTGACGGGCCCAGCGCCGCCGCGCTCGCCCCTGACCGGGCCTCGACCGGGCCGGGAGCGGAGAACTGGCCGGCGGTCAGCATAATCGTGCCGGCGGTTGATCACGACCACGCGCGGCGGGTCGTCGCGGACCTGCTGGCGGACCCCTATCCGGGCGCGTTCGAGATTTTGCTGGCCGTGCCGGGGCCGACCGGCCACCCGGCGGCGGGCGACCCGCTGGCCGGGGATGCGTCCGACCCACGGGTGACCGTGGTCCACGCAAAAAGCCAGTCGAAGGCCGCGCTCGTCAACGCGGCCGCGTTCGCGGCCCAGTACCCGGTCTTATCCCAGGTCCGGCGGGGCGCGGGCAACTGGACCGCGCTGCTCAAACACGCCGTCTCGGCGATGGAGGTGACGGGCGCGGACGTGGTCGGGGGCTCTTCGGTGGCGTTCGGGCTCGGGTCGGCCGAACAGGCGATCTCGCAGGCGCTGAACTCCTCGCTGGGCGTGGGGCCCCGGCCGTCGCGCGCCGGGGTGGGCAAAGGCCCCGTCGACTCGGTGCGGATGGTGGCCATCCGGCGCGAAGCTTTCGAGCGGGCCGGGGGCCTGGTGGAGGCGTTCGCCGGGGCTCAGGACTGGGAGCTGCAACACCGGGTGCGGCGGGCGGGCGGCATGGTCTGGCTGGACCCGTCGCTGGCGTTGCGGGGACGCACCCCCGGTTCGGTCGGGGAACTGGCCCGCGTCATGTTCCGGTCTGGCGCCTGGCGGCGCAAAGTCATCTTCGCCCACTCCGACACCTCCACGCTGCGTTACGCCGTGCCGCCCATTTTGGTGGCGGGCCTGACCCTGGCGTTGGTCGCCGCCGTGGCGGGGGGAGCGCTGGTCTCGCCGTGGGCGTGGTGGCTGGCGGCGGCGCCGCTGGTCTACGCGGCGGCCATGGCTGTGGGCGTGGCGATCGCCGGGCGCGGACTGCGCTTTGGCGGCCTGGTCCGCATGTGGTGGGCGGTCATGGCGATCCACCTGTCGTGGGGCGCGGGCTTCCTGTTCGGCCGCAGTCGCGGCCGCGCTGCCCGAACGCCTGCCTGAGCCCAGCCCGCGGGCGCGGAGACGGCGAGGCGACCGGCATCCGCCCCGCGCGCCGCTGCCGACCGGCGGCGTTCTCACGGCTACCATTGGCGGGTGACCAAGCCTGCTGACAGCCTCAAGGACTTCCCTGAGCCGGCGGCCCTGGAAGGCCACGGGCCCGCCCGCGTGATCGCCCTGTGCAATCAGAAAGGCGGCGTGGGCAAGACGACCACGTCGGTCAACCTGGGCGCGGCGCTGGCCGAATACGGCCGACGCGTCCTGGTTGTGGACTTCGACCCGCAGGGCGCCGCCTCGGTGGCGCTCGGGGTGACCACCAGGGAAGACCAGGCGACGGTCTACGACGCGCTGATGAGCTCATCGGTCGCGGTGACGGACATCATTGTGCCGACCGCCGCCGCCGGGCTGGACATGGCCCCGGCGAACATTGACCTGTCCGCGGCCGAGGTGCAACTGGTGGGGGAGGTCGCCCGCGAAACCGCGCTGGCCAGGATGCTTCGCCCGGTCCTCGACACCTACGATGTCGTGCTGATCGACTGCCAACCGTCGCTCGGGTTGCTGACCGTGAACGCCTTGACGGCATCGCACGGGGTGATCATCCCCCTTGAGACGGAGTATTTCGCGTTGCGCGGGGTGGCGCTTCTGGTGGAGACCATCGCGAAAGTGGCGGACCGCCTCAACCCGCGCCTGAAGATCGACGGCATCTTGGCGACCATGGTCGACTTGCGGACGCTGCACTCCCGCGAGGTCTTGGAACGGGTGCATGAGGCGTTCGGGGCGCAGGTTTTCGACACGGTGATCGCCCGGACGGTCAAGTTCCCCGACTCGTCGGTCGCCGCGGAGCCCATCTTGACGTTCGCGCCGGACCACCCGGGCGCCCTGTCCTACCGGCGGTTGGCCCGCGAGCTCATCGCGCGGGGCGATGCCGCCTGACTTCTTGGCGCCGCCCCCGGCCGGAGCCGCTGGCGGGACCGCCGTGGCCGAACCCCCCGCCCCGCCGCAGGCCTTCGCCGTCACCCTTGAGAACTTCGAGGGCCCTTTCGACCTCCTGGTTTCGCTGATCACGAAGCGTCAGCTTGACATCACAGAAATTGCCTTGGCTGAGGTGACGGACGAGTTCATCGCCTACGTCGAATCCCGCCCCGACAACTGGCCGCTGTCGCAGGCGTCGGAGTTCCTGGTCGTGGCGGCGACCCTGCTGGACTTGAAGGCGGCCTCTTTGCTGCCCGGCGGAATCGCGGACAGCGAGGACCTGGAATTGCTTGAGGCCCGCGACTTGCTGTTCGCGCGCCTGCTGGAGTACCGCGCGTTCAAGGAGTTGTCCGGCTCCATTGCGGCCCGGTTCGCGGAGCAGGCCCGCCACGTCCCCCGGCTGACCAGCTTGGAGCCGCAGTTCGCGCGTTTGCTGCCGGACTTGGTCTGGTCGATCGGGCCAACACAGTTGGCGGTTATCGCCGCGGCCGTCCTGTACCGCCCGCGAACGGCGCCCGAGGTGCCGCTGGGCCACCTGCACGCGCCCGCGGTTTCGGTGAGCGTCCAGGCCGGCCTCATGGCCGAACATCTGGCGGCCCAGGGCCGGGCGACCTTCCGGGCGCTGATAGCGGACGCGGACAACTCGCTGGCTGTGATCGTCGCCCGGTTCTTGGCCCTGCTGGAGATGTTCCGGGCCGGTCAAGTCACTTTTGAGCAGCCTGAGGCCCTAGGGGAGTTGGCCATCGCTTGGACGGGAGCGGCCACCACAGTGGAGATCTCGGAGGAATTCGCGTGACCGATTCCAAACTGGCCGCCCTTGAGGCCGTCCTGATGGTGGTGGACCAACCCGCCTCCACCACCGATCTGGCGATCGCGGTCGGCTTGCCCGTAGAGGAGGCCCGTCGCCTGCTTGAACTCCTGGCCGCCGAATATCGCGGCGCGGACGGCGCCCGCCCGCGTGGCTTCGAACTGCGGGAGGTCGGGGGCGGTTGGCGGATCTACTCCCACCCCGACCAGGCCGGCGTGGTGGAGCGGTTCGTCCGCGACGGCGCGACGGCCAAGCTGACCCAGGCGGCCCTCGAGACCCTGGCGATCATCGCCTACAAGGGCCCTATCAGCCGTGGGCGCGTCTCCCAGGTCCGCGGCGTGAGCGTCGACTCGGTGGTCCGCACCCTGGCCAGCCGGGGCTTGGTCGAGGAGGTCGGGGTCGAGGAAACCTCAGGCGCCTCCCTTTACGCCACCACCAACCTGTTCCTGGAGCGCATGGGCATCTCCTCGCTCCGCGAGTTGGAGCCCTTGACCCCCCACCTGCCGACGGGGGAGGCGCTCGAGGAAATCAAGGACCAGGTGGAGGAGCAACCGCCCGTCCTCGGGGCAGCGCCGGCGAACTCCTTGGTGGGCTAGCCTATTAAGCTGCGTGTGGGCCAAGCACGGTCCGCGCCAGCTTTTCAGGGCCGTCCCCGGGGGACGGCGTTTCCGCTGAATCACAATCAGGAGAGACCGCAGCATGACTCCATCGCGTCCCCGTGGCGCCCAGGCAGGCGAAAGCCGGGGCAAGAAGGGCGGCGGGCAACGGGAACGGCGCGCGCAGGGCCGCGCCGCGGGCGGGCGGACGGCCGGCGGGAGGCGTGAGCGCGGCCCCCGCGAAGAGCCGCCCTATGACGAAGAGGGCGTCCGCCTTCAGAAGATCCTGGCCGAGGCCGGCGTGGCCTCCAGACGAGCCGCCGAAGACATGATCCTGGCGGGGCGGATCCAAGTGGACGGCGTCCGCGTCCGTGAACTCGGCCTCAGAGTGGACCCGGACCGGCGCCGCATCGAGGTGGACGGCCTGCCCATCGAGACAGACTCCAGCAAGCTGACATTGGCCCTCAACAAACCAGTTGGCGTGGTGTCCACAATGGACGACCCAGAAGACCGCCCCACACTGGCCGCCCTGGTCCAGACCAGGAAGGAACGGCTCTTCCATGTTGGCCGCCTGGACCGGGACTCGGAGGGTTTGATCCTCCTCACCAATGACGGCGCGCTGGCCAACGCGTTGGCCCACCCCTCGCACGAGGTCCCCAAAACCTACCTCGCGACCGTCGAGGGCCGGGTGTCCAGGGGCGTGGGCAGGCGCTTGCGCGAGGGGATCGAGTTGGAGGACGGCGTGGCCGCCGTCGACTCGTTCCGCTTGGTCGACTCGATCCCCGGATACACCCAGGTCGAATTGACGCTCCATTCAGGCCGCAACCGGGTGGTGCGCCGCATGTTGGCCGAGGTTGGCCACCCAGTGACGCAACTGGTCAGGACCAAAGTCGGCCCAATCGCCCTGGGGGACCTCAAGTCCGGCCGTTGGCGCGTCCTGTCCGGCCCGGAGTTGGCCTCGCTGAAGAAGGCGGCCAACTTGTGACGGCAGGGCAGGCCGCCGATGCCGTCCGGCCGGTTTCCGCCGCCACCCTGGGCCCGGTCCACATCGTTGGGACGGGTTTGATCGGCGCGTCGGTGGGGCTGGGACTGGTGGGGCACGGCATCGTCGTCACGCTTGAGGACCCCTCGCCGGCGGCGCGCGAGGTGGCGGTCCAGATCGGGGCGGGAAGGGCGCGCGTCCACGAAGACGGGGAGCCAAGGCTGGTGGTGGTGGCCTGCCCGCCGGACGTGACGGCGCCGGTGGTGGCGCGCCAATTGGAGCGTTTCCCGAACGCGGTCGTGACGGACGTCGCGTCGGTCAAGGCGATCATCCTGGAGCAACTCACCGGCCTGGGGGCGGACCTGAGCCGCTATGTGGGCTCGCACCCGATGGCGGGGCGGGAGAAGACCGGTCCGGCTGCTGCGACGGGCGACCTGTTTGTGGGCCGGCCCTGGGTGGTCGCGCCGCCGCCAAACGCCCGCGCGGGCGCCGCGTTGCAGGTCAGGGAACTGGCCAGCGACCTTGGCGCCCATCCAACCTACCTTGACGCCCACGCCCATGACAGGGCGGTGGCGTTGGTGTCCCACGTGCCCCAGCTGATGTCGAGCCTGACCGCGAAGCGCCTGATCGAGGCGGAGACCGGGGCGCTCGACCTGGCGGGCCAGGGGTTGCGGGACATGACCCGCATCGCGAATTCGGACCCCAGCTTGTGGTCCATCATCTTGACGGGCAACGCGGCCGCGGTCGCCACCGCGTTGCGGGCGGTGCGCGAGGATCTGGACGGCGCCATCGCAGCCCTGGAGGGCGGCGCCGGGGCGGGCGGGATTGGGCGGGCGCTGGTCGAACTGGCCACGCTGATCGGCGAGGGGGCCAGGGGCGCCGAGCGGATCCCCGGCAAGCACGGCGGCGCCCGGCGGCGGTTCGACAAGGTCACGGTGATGGTGCCGGACAAGCCCGGAGAATTGGGGCGGCTGTTCCAGGAGATGGGCCGGCTCGGGGTCAACTTGGAGGACCTGGCGTTGGAGCACGGCGCCGGGCAACTGGTCGGCTTGGCGGAGATTTCGGTGGCGGAGGGCGCCGGCCCGGCGCTGGCCCAAGACTTGCAGGAGCAGGGTTGGAGGATTCTCGAATGACGGTGATCGCCATCGACGGGCCGTCCGGCTCGGGCAAGTCGACCGTGGCCAAGGCGGTGGCCCGGGAACTCGGCCTGGCGTATCTGGACACCGGCGCGATGTACCGGGCGGCGGCACTGGCGGCCGAGCGGGCGGGCCTGTTGGACCAGCCCGAACGCCTCCCCGAACTGGTCCGGCGCCTGCCTTTGGACGTGCCCCTCGACCCGGCGGACCAGCGGGTGACGCTCGCAGGGGAGGACGTCACGGCGTTGATCAGGACCAGCGCGGTGAGCGGCTACGTCTCCAAGCTGTCCACGGTCATACCGGTCCGCGAGGTGCTGGTGGCCCGCCAACGGCAGATCGTCGCCGCGAACCGGCGCCCGGGGATCGTCGTGGAAGGGCGCGACATCAACACAGTTGTGGCGCCCGATGCCGACGTCCGCGTTTTGATCACAGCCTCCGAAGCCGCCCGGTTGCGTCGGCGCGCCCTGGACCAGCGGGGCGGGGCGGACGCCGCCGCGATCGAGGCCACCCGCGACGAGGTCTCGCGGCGGGACAGCCAAGACGCCACCGTGGCCCGCTTCATGGAGGCGCCGCCGGGGGTGACCCTGATCGACTCGTCCGACCTGAGCGTGGAACAGACGGTGGCGGCCGTCTTGGCGCTGGTGCCGGTCCCATGACGGAGCGGGCCCAGGGCCGCGTCGAACCCAGACTGCCCGGGCGTTGGCAGGCGGGCTGGGCCAGATGCGTGGCGGCCTTCGCCGAGCACGCTTACGTCTCCACAAAGGTGGTTGGACGCGAGAACGTGCCCCGCTCCGGCGCCGCCATTCTGGCCGGGAACCACACGGGCCTGGTGGACGGTCCCGTGGTGTTGGGCGCGTCCCCGCGCGGCGTGCACTTCATCATGAAATGGGCCCTGGGGCAGGGACTGGGCGGGCGGATCCTGAAAGCGGCGGGCCAGGTGTCCCTGGCCAAGGACTCCGGGCGCGAGGCGCTGCGAACCTGCCTGGCGCTGCTCGAGCGCGGCTCGCTGGTCGGCATCTTCCCGGAGGGTTCCCGCGGCGACGGCAAGATGCGCCAGATCCACCCGGGCGTGGCCTGGCTGGCCGTCAACTCGGGCGCGCCGGTGATCCCTTTCGCCTGCCTGGGCACCCGGCGCCAGGGGGAGAGCGCCTTCCGGCTGCCGCCCTTCCGCCGCAAGCTGTACGTGTCGTTCGGCCCGGCCTTGGAACTTGGTTTGGACGGCACCGCGCCCAGGCGCGAGCAAATCGCGGCGGCCATGGAGCGGATCGGGGCCGGCCTGGCGGCGCACGTCCAGGCAGCCGTCGCCGCCAGCGGGATCGCGCTGCCAACCGACTCGGGGAGGAAACCAAAATGACCAGCCAACCGCCAATCGAGGGCATTGAGGGCATCGAGGGCATGGACAAGGCGGCGGCGCTGCGCTCGGCGCTCGAAGACTACGAACTGGAGCCGGAGGACCTTGCGCTGTTGGACGGCCAGGGCGAGCGGGCTGGGGGCGACGCGGTGGCGTCGGCCGGGACACTCGCCATCGTCGGCCGGCCAAACGTCGGCAAGTCGACGCTGGTCAACCGGATTCTGGGGCGCCGGGAGGCGGTGGTCCAAGACCAGCCGGGCGTGACCCGGGACCGGGTGTCCTACCCGGCGGAATGGACCGGCCGCCACTTTACGGTGGTTGACACGGGCGGCTGGGAAATCGACGTGTCGGGGCTGACGGCGCGGGTGGCCGAACAGGCCGAACTGGCGGTCGAACTGGCGGACGCCGCGGTCTTGGTGGTTGACGCGACGGTGGGCGTCACCGACACGGACGAGGCCCTGGTGCGGGTCCTCAGGCGGGCGGGCAAGCCGGTGGTGCTGGCGGCGAACAAAGTGGACGGCCCCCGCGCGGAGGCGGACGCGGCCCAGTTGTGGTCGCTGGGGCTGGGCGAGCCGTACCCCGTCTCCGCGTTGCACGGCCGCGGGGTCGGCGACTTGTTGGACGCCGCCGTGGCCGCCTTGGTCCAAGCCGACGGCTCGGGCCCGGCGGTCTTGGACCCGCCCGGCGTGCGACGCGTGGCGTTGATCGGCCGGCCGAACGTGGGCAAATCCTCGCTGCTCAACAAGCTGGCGGGCGCTGAGCGCTCCGTCGTGGACCCCCTGGCTGGGACCACGCGCGACCCGGTGGACGAGCTGATCCAACTGGACGGGCGCGACTGGCGGTTCGTGGACACCGCCGGAATCCGGCGGCGGATCCACCGCACGCAAGGGGCGGACTTCTACGCCTCGCTGCGCACGCAGACGGCCATCGAACGGGCCGAGGTGGCGGTCGCCCTGATCGACTCCTCCCAGGATGTCGCGGAACAGGACGTGCGCATTTTGCAGATGGCCAGCGAGGCGGGGCGGGCCTTGGTGATCGGGTTCAACAAGTGGGACCTGATGGACTCCGAGCGCCGCTTCTACTTGGAGCGCTCCATTGAGCAGGACTTGGCGCCCTGGGCCTGGGCGCCCCGCGTGAACCTGTCGGCGGTGACGGGCCGGCGGGTCGACCGCCTGGTCGGCGCTTTGGACACGGCTCTGGCCGGGTGGCAGCGCCGCGTTCCGACGGGGCGGCTGAACTCCTTCCTGGGCGAGTTGGTGGCGGCCCAACCGCATCCTCTGCGCGGCGGCAAACAGCCGCGCATCTTGTTCGCCACCCAGGCCGCGACCCGGCCTCCCCGCTTCGTCATTTTCACCTCCGGCTTCCTGGAGGCGCCCTACCGCCGCTTCATTGAGCGCTCTCTGCGCGAGTCGTTCGACTTCACCGGCACGCCGATCCAAATCTCAGTTCGGGTCCGGGAAAAGCGCCGCCGCTGAGCGGCGCGCCGGGCGGGCGTCGGGTAGGGTGTGGCCGTGGTCGATTGGATTCTGGCGAAGCCGTTCGCGGTCGCTTTTGTCTTTCTGACCCTGGTGGCGTGCGTCCGCTCCCAGTGCACCTATTGGCTGGGCCGCGCGGTCCGCGCCGGATTGGTGCGCGCGGCCTGGGCCAAGCGTCTCACCAGCGAGGGAGCGGGCAAGGCGCGCGACAAGCTGGAACGCTGGGGCTGGCCGGCCATTCCCGTCTCTTTCTTGACCGTCGGCTTCCAGACGGCCGTGAACCTCTCGGCCGGGCTGATCGGCTGGCGCTGGTGGCGTTACACACTGGCCGCCGTGCCTGGTTGGCTGATGTGGGGGAGCGTCTACGCCGCCGGCGGCCTGGCGGTCTTCGCGGGCCTGGCCCGGGTGGCCCAATCCTCCCCCGTCCTGGCCGCCGCGATCATCCAGGCCCTGATCGTGGTAGTCCTGTCGGTGATCGCGTGGACCCGCTACCGCAAGACCCGCCGCGCGGGCGCCGCCGGCCCCGCGACGATTTCCCCGCACCTTGAGGCCGACTCGGCCACCGCCTGACGCGGGCAGGCCGGGCGTTAGAGCCCTGGGGTATGGCGTGGCAATTGTCTGCTCTGAGCAGACCATTGCGGCGGGGCGCACCCATAGTCTGGGAAGAGACAGTCGGCAATGATGGCGTCGACAATGAGGGGTGGCGGACACGACTGGCGATGGAGCCTTTGTGGCAAAAGGAAAGGGATGGCGATGAGCAGGCGAATCATGGTTGCGGCGGTGGCGGCCGCTCTGGGCGTTGGCTGGCTGGCCGGGTGCGCGAAGTCGGGGCCCGAGGCGGCCCCGGAGGTTTTGCCCAGCCCCACGCCGCGGCCGACTTGTCCCGCCGTGAAAGAGTTGGACCAGGACCAGGTGGCCGAGTTCGCCCAGGCCGTCTCCGCCGAGGTGGAGGGCATCGCCCTGGAATTCGCGGCCGTCGGGACAAAGTCTGGTCGTCTCGAGATTGAGGCGGACGCGCCGGACTCGGCGGCGCTGGCGGAACTCGCGAAGCGGGCCGAGGCACCGCTCGGGTGCCGTTCTTTGGAGATTTGGGTCAACTCGGCCGAAGATTTGGCGGCGGCGCAGGCTCTGGGCCTTGCCGAGGCGCGGGTCACCTTCATAAGCCTGGTGAAACCGAACGAAAGGTCGGTGGTCGACGCCTTGAACGCCTTACCGGGCGTGGTTGCCCTGGACACTGTGAGAAACCCCTTCCCGTGGGACCTGATTGCGCCCCAACCGGTACTGTCGCGGGTGGAAACTGCGGTCAGCGGAGACGGCCAATGGGAGACGCTGAAGAACGCCGCCCCCAAACTGCCTGTCCTGGCCCAACTGAGATTGAGAATCGACCCAGACGATGACTGGCACTGGGACGCGCTGAAGGGCTTTCGCGAATTGGCCGCCGTCATGATCTGCACCGACTCGTGCTGGTTTGGCGACACTGGCACCTTGGAAGACGTGTCGGCCGAGACGCTGGAACAGATCCTGGCTGTGCCTCCGGTGTTGGCGAAGCTTGAGACGGTCAACACCATTCCGGTGGGCGAACTGAGCGCCGCCGCGTTGGGCTTCTCCCAGCCCCAGACCCGCGCGGAAAGGCGGGCCGCGCGCGAGGCGGAGGAGCAAGCGGAGAGGGAAGCGGCCGAGGCCGAGAAGCATGCATACGACCTCGAGCCGTGGCTGGTTCAGGCGCTCCGCGCCCAGTACGAGCCAGGCGGCGCGGTCACCACCATAGCCAGCCCGGCCCTGGTGGCAATAGAAGAGGATGGGACAGCCGGGCCGCAGCTGGCCACCGTCCCCACGTGGCGCGACGACATCCTTGAAGACTGGTTCTGCCGGAGGCGGGACGCCTGCGTCAGCGTGGTGGTGGTGTCGCGTCGAGTCGGGGCCGAATCCGGGTCTTATCGGTTGGAAAACAACCGCTCTGGGCAAGAGGAGTTCACGGGCAACCTCGGCGAAACCGTGGTCACCATCTACAACACGGCCGACAAGACCGTGTCGGATCCGATTGTGGTGGCGACAACTCTGCCGCCGAACATGGTGGGCTCCAAAGCCGAGGCCATCGGGGCGCTAAACGAGGAGGCCGCTTGGGCGTGGATCGCGGCGCACATGACGGCCCCGGCCGGCTCCTGAGGTCAGAACCTGCCGGAGGAGCCGCCGAAGCGGGAGCCGGAGGAGCCGAAGTGGATTGAGGAGCCTCCGCCTCCGCCCCCGCCCCAGCCGGAGCGGCCGTGCTGCTGGTTGTAGTGGACGGAGGTGTTCTGGCTGACCAGGACCTCGGTCTGGGCGGTTAGGCGGAGGGAGGCGGGGTCCAAGTAGTCGCTGGCGTCCGGGGCTGGCCGCACGGTCTTGAGTTGGCGCCGCCAGAGGGTCACGGGCACAAAGCCGCCGATCAGTCCGCCCGCCACCGCCGCCAGGGCCACGATCTCCCAGCGGAAGCGGCCGGCGTCTGAGTAGGCCTGGCCAGCCCCGCTGAGGAACTCTTGGAAGCCCCCGTACCAGTCATCCCGCCCCAGGTAGGGCAGGACTTGGCCCATGATCCGGTCCTGGACGGCGTCTGTGTAAACGTCGATCGCGTCACCGTGGGTGGCCAGGGCCCAATGGCGCCCCTCCGGGGCCACCAGGAAGAGGATTCCCGACTTGTCGCCGCCCTGCCCCCAGCCAGCGTCCGGATTGCGGCCAGGCTGGTCGGGGTTCTCCGGGTCGGGGCCGAAGCTGAAGTAGTCGTCCGCGAACTCGGTGGCCGTGCGCATCCCCAGCGAAGGCACGGTCACTATCACGAAGTCCGCCCCGTGTTCGGCGCTGAGCCGCTCAAGTTCCTGCTCCAGGGTCGCCTCCTGCACGCCAGTCAGCAGGCCGGCTCTGTCCCAGAGGTGCGCCCGGACGTCGCCGGTCCCAGCGGAGCCGTCCGCCCACGCGCCCGATGCCGTCGCCACCGTCAGCCAAACCGCCGCCAGTCCCAGCGCGGCCAGTCGCAGAGCGGCCAGTCGCAGAGCCGCCAGTCGCAGAGCCGCAAGGCGGGCAAGGCCCCGGCGGATCGCGCCCGCCCCGGTCACAATCCCACCGCCAGCGCCGCGATCGCCCCGGCCACCACGGCGGCCGAGCTCGCCAGGATGGCGAACCACCGCCAATAGGCGGCGCGGTCCAGTGGCAGGTCTCCGACTATCCGCCCGGTCTGGCCGTTCATGGCGAACGTGAAGCGTTCGCCTCTCCAAACCGTTGTGAGCACCCAGACCGGCAGAAGGGCCAAGTGCAGGCGCGTCTCGTTGACCGTCACCTTCGAGCCGACCAGGGAGACGCTCTGGTGTCCCGTGACGGTGTTCCGAAAGATCGAACCCGCGGTCTTGTCCAGGCGTTCGCGCGCCCGCACGGTCGCCATCTCGGAGTCCACGTTGTAGCGTTCGGCCAGGAAACCGGGCAGATAGGTCGGTTTGAACGGGACGGCGCGGGTGAGGTCGAAGGGTTCGATCGACTCCATGATGGCGTCCGGCATGTTGATCGAGCCGTCCACCGGGACGCCCAGGAAGCGGGCCTCGCCGACCCGGTGGGCGGCATAGTGCCTGGTGGTGGTGTGACTGGTGTTGCCCCAGTGCTGGGTCGACACGTCTCTGGCGTCGTACTGCTCCAGAATCTTGGTCTCGAAGTCGAACAACCAGAACGGGACGTAGACGCCCTTGACCTCGTCGATGAAGTTCTGAGCGGAGAAGACTTTGGGCAGCAGGCGCTTCTTGCCGTAGAGGCCGTTCAAGGCGGCTACGGCCTGCTCGCGCGTGGTTCTGAAGGGGACCACCAATTCCGGGGCGAGCTCGCCGGCCAGCTGCTCGGCGATCACTATTGGGCTGCGGCAGTAGGGGCAGGTCCCGGCGGCTTCGGTCGCGGCGGCCGCGACCACGGCACCGCAGGAGCGGCAGGCGTACTGGTTGAATTGGGGTGGCGGCCAGGGCGCGGGCGGCTCCTCGGCCTCGGGCGCCGGGGTAGGTCCGGGCTGGGCCTGTTGGGGCGTCTGCCACGCGGTGGGGTCAAACCTTGAGCCGCAGTTGTCGCAGACCAGCAGGCCCGCCTCGGCGTTGTAGGCCAGATTGCCCCCGCAGTGGGGGCACTTGTAGTCCAGGCCTTGCGCCACGGCGGCTCCTTCGGGCAACGAGTGGGGGTCAATCAATTCTCGCAGAGCGCCAACGGTTATCAGCACGTCAAATCATTGTTACAGGCAGGTTTCAGTTCCCCTCTGGGGTCGTCTTCACACTTTCCACACGCTTATTGTTGGGCTGAACGAATTGCTCGCCCCAGAGCCAGGTTCGGACTGGGGCCGAGCCACCGCACCCGTTCCCGCGCTGGCGGGACGGCCCGACGGAAGGCCCAACGTGCAAGGTTTCTCTGATGTCGTCACCAAGATCGACGATTTCGTCTGGAGCATCTGGCTTCTCATCCCGCTGCTGTTCATCACCGGCCTGGTGCTGACCATTCGGCTCAAAGGCATGCAGTTCACCAAACTGTGGCCCGCGCTGAAGCTCGGCCTGTTCACGCGCAAAGATCCGGGTTCTGCGGGCGACATCTCGCAGTACCAGGCGTTGACCACCGCGTTGGCGGCGACTGTGGGCGTGGGCAACATTGTGGGCGTGGCGACGGCCATCGGGATCGGCGGCCCGGGCGCCTTGTTCTGGATGTGGATCACGGGCCTGCTGGGCATGGCCTCGAAGTACGCGGAGGCCTTCCTGGGCTCCAAGTACCGGGAAACGGACGCGCGCGGCGAGGTGGTCGGCGGACCGCAGGTCTACCTGCAAAAGGCGATCAAGGGACCGCTCGGCAAGATCCTCGCTCTGAGCTTCGCGGTCTTCGGCGCGTTGGCGGCGTTCGGGATCGGCAACGGCACCCAAGTCGACGCGATGACCACAAACATGAAGGAGGCTTTCGGAATTCCGGAGCTTGCCACAGGCGTCCTGGTGATGATTCTGGTCGGGTTGACCCTGATCGGCGGCATCAAGTCGATCGGCCGCGTGACGGCGGCCTTCGTTCCGTTCATGATCGTGGTCTACATCCTGGCCGGCCTGGTCATCCTGGCCATGAACGCGACCGCCATCCCGGAGGCCTTCGCGTTGGTGTTCACCGACGCGTTCACCGGCACCGCCGAGACGGGGGAGGCAGTCGGCGACTTCCTGGGCGCCGGAATCGGCCTGGCGATCCAAAAGGGCATGGCCCGGGGCATCTTCTCCAACGAATCCGGGATGGGTTCGGCCGCCATTGTGGCCGCGGCCGCCAAGACCTCGCACCCGGTGCGCCAGGGGCTGGTGTCAATGACCCAGACCTTTATCGACACGATCATCGTGGTGTCCTTCACCGGCCTGGTGATCCTGACCAGCGGGGTGTGGCAGAACACGGCGGTCAAGGATGACGGCGAGCGGCTGAACGGGCAGTTGACCAATGCGGCGTTCGAGCAGACCATTGGCAGCCCGGGCCCCGCGATAGTGGCCATTTGCGTGGTCTTCTTCGCCCTGTCCACCGTGATCGGCTGGTCCTATTACGGCGAGCGTTGCGCGGTCCGACTGCTCGGTATCAAGGCGCAGATGCCGTATCGGATTGTTTTCACGGCGCTGATCGTGGTCTGGGCGGTCTTGCCGGCCAGCACCATCTGGAACATCGCGGACATCCTGAACGGCCTGATGGCGCTGCCCAACCTGATCGGCCTGCTGATCCTCAGCGGAATGATCGCGCGGGAGACCAAGCACTACCTGTCGCTGGACCCGGACTTGACCAAGAACAACGTCAAGCCTTCGGCGCTGGAGGCGATCTCCTTCGAAGTCAAGTGGACGCCCGCTCCAAAGCGGGTCGCACACCGCTAGCCGCAGTGCCGGGCCGGTCAGCCGGGGTATCTAGGCAGGCCGTCCGGGCCGATCTCGGGCGCAGGGACCGGAGGCTGGGGCGGAGCGCCGTAAGGCTGGGCCGGTGGCGGAGCGGCCGGCGGGGGGTAGCCGTAGCCGGGCGGCGCGTAGGGCTGGCCATAGCCGGTTGGCGGGGGGCCGTAACCCGCTGGCGGCGCCGTTGGATAGCCGGTGGCGTTCTGGTCGAAACGGGCACCCTGAGGCTTCGAGGCCAAGATGCACATGATCAGCGGAACAATGCCCAGGTTGGCCAGGTTGAGCAGATAGAACGCGCCTGAAAAGCCCGCGTCGTGAAGGCGCCGCCAGTTGATGGCCAGAGTCGGAACGAAAGTTGCCAAGCTCCAGATGGAGGCTGCAGCGAGGGACGCCATGGCCAGGCCGCCCGGCTCGTGGCCGCGCAGGTACAACGCCGGGTCGGGTTCCGAATAGCCGTAGGACTGGGCGTCCATGGTGTCCGCCAGCAACTCGAAAAAGGACGGCAGCATCCCGAACAGCCACACCACGAACGGAATGGTGATGACAAAGCCGACAATGGTCGCGAATAGGAACCACCACCAGTATTCGGACCTGGAGGCGCGGCCGGAGAACGTGGCGTATTTCTTGAAGAAGCGCACAATCGCCACGCCCATCGAGGCGCCGTAGTAGGGCTGGTCTAGCGGCACCGGGGCGCCGGCGGAAGCGGGTGGACCGGGATATGTCATGGGCTCATTGTCGCAGACGCTCAGCCGCCGCGCCCTCCGGAAGTCCCCAGGGCGCAGTGTTTGGACTGGGCCACGCCCGCTCGCCGGTCCGGTAAGGTCATGGCGTGCCTACCAATTACCGCGAGATCATCCGCCAATTGACGCCCCTCCTGCGGGATTCCGAAGCGGTGCTTGGCGCCGCGGTGATCGGGTCGCGCGCCTCGGACGCCCCCGACTCCGCCGCCGACCTCGACCTGTTGGTCTTCGCCGCCGAACCGGAGGCGTTGTTGGCGGACAACGCTTGGATCAGCCGGTTGGGGCGGATCTGGGCCTCCACCGTGGACCGCACGTTCCCGGAGCTGCCGGTCAAGCGGCTCTTGTTGGACGATGCCGCCCAGGTCGACCTGCTCATCCTCGCGCCGGAGGCGCCCGACCAGTTGGGTCCCGGCGCCCGCGCGGTCCTGGCCGACATTGCCCGGCGCGGGTTTGACGCGCTGAAGGAGGGCGGCCCCGTTCCGGAAGGGCTCGCGAAGCTGGCGGAGGAGTCCGGCGCCGGCTTGCGCGCCCGCCCCTCGCAGGACCAGTTTTCGCAGCTGGTGGCTCGGTTCTGGATCGACGCCGCGCGGGCGGCCCGCCGCCTGGGACGGGGCGAGGTGTGGGCCGCCAGACGCATAGTCGACGGATTTATGAAGGACGCCCTGGTCGAACTCCAGGCCTGGGTGATTCGCGCGTTGAAGGGTCCCGACTGCGACACCTATTGGCGCGGGCGCCACCTCGAGCAATGGGTGACCCCGCGCTTCGCCGAGGACCTGGCGGCGACGTTCGGGCCGTTGGAGGCGGAGGCCGTGCGCCGCGACCTGACTGAAACCATGGACCAATTCCGTTTGCTGGCCATCCAGGCCGCCAGTCGTTGGTCGTTGGATTACGCCGAAAACCTGGACCGGCGTGTCACCGTTTGGGTGCGAATCTGGGAGTGACGCCGCGTTGCGCGGCCGGGCCGGACGGGATCGTGCGAAATGGCGAGACGAACCGGAGCCCAGACGAAATCTCCGGCTGGTACTGTCAGGCTGTTCCAATGATGCGTTGACTTGTAAAGGAAACGGCGATGAAGAAACTTTCGGCCCTGATCGCATTGTCCTTCGCGCTGCCGTTGGGGCTGGCGGCCTGCGGCGGATCCGGGGATCAAGACGGCTCTGGCGAGGGCGGCGAGACCTCCAAGACTCTCCGCGTCGGCATGGAGGCGGCGTACGCGCCGTTCAACTGGACTCAGAAGGACGATTCGAACGGCGCGGTCAAGATTGACGGCGGCGGCTGGGCGGGCGGCTACGACGTGCAAATGGCGAAGCTGGTGGCCCAGCACATGGGCCGGGAGATCGTGGTGGTGAAGACCAGTTGGGACGGGTTGATCCCGGCCCTGCAGTCCGGCAAGATCGACATGATCGTGGCCGGGATGAGCCCAACCGAGGAACGCAAAGAGGCGATCGACTTCTCCGAGGACTACTACACCTCGGACGTGGTGATCGTGGTCAAGAAGGACTCCCCGCTGGCCGGCGCCAAGTCGCTGGAGGATTTCAAGGACGCCAAGATCACCGCCCAGATCTCGACCATCCATTACGACCAGTACCTGGATGAGATCGCGGGCGTGAACAAGCAGACGGCGCTGCAGGACTTCCCCACCATGATCCTGGCGGTCAAGTCCGGCAAGGTTGACGGCTACATCTCGGAGCGGCCGGGCGCGCTGAGCGCGGTCGCGTCGAACCCCGACCTGGCGTTCGCGGCGTTTGAGGACGGCGAGGGATTCAAGGACCACCCGACAATCGCGATCGGCTTGAAGAAGGGCTCCGACCTGTTGGAAGACGTGAACGCGGCACTGGGGTCGATCTCCGAGCAGCAGCGGGAGCAACTGATGGAGCAGGCGGTCAAGGACCAGCCCGGAACAGAATGACCTATTTGGCCGCCGCGGCGGGTGACCGGACCTTCCTGGAGTGGATCGCCTACATTTTCCAGGAGTACTGGCCGTGGCTGTTGAAGGGCGTGGGAGTGACCATGTTCCTGGCCCTCACCGGAACGGTGGTGGGCGTTGTGCTGGGATTGGGCGTCGGGGTGGTGCGGACCATCCCGGCGGACCGCCACAGCTCCGGTCCGGCCAAACGCGTGCTGCTGAAAGCCGTGAGCATTCTCTTGGGAATCTACGTTGAGGTGTTCCGGGGGACCCCCATGATGGTTCAGGCGATGGTTGTGTACTTCGGCCTGGGCATGGCGTTCCAGATCGACTTCAACGTGGTGACGGCGGGGCTGCTGGTGGTCTCGATCAACACGGGCGCTTACATGGCGGAGATCGTCCGCGGCGGGATTCAGTCGGTGGACGTCGGCCAGACGGAGGCCGCCAAAGCCGTCGGTATGGGCCACTGGGCCACCATGCGCGGGGTCATCTTGCCGCAGGCGATCCGCAACATCCTGCCCGCCACCGGCAACGAGTTCGTCATCAACATCAAGGACACTTCGGTGCTGATGGTGATCGGCACCTCGGAGTTGTTCTTCCAAGGCAAGTCGATCGACGGCATCCTGTACCAGACGTTCCCGGTCTATTTGCTGGTGGCGGCCATCTACCTGGTGCTGACTTTCTCCACGACGCGGTTGCTCCGCCTCTTGGAGCGCCGACTGGAGGGACCGGAGAACTTCACGCTGGCGACTTCCTCGACCGTCCCGGAGTCGATTCTGCGCCCTGGGGGTGACAACTATGGCAGCCGAACCCGCTGACCGCGCCCAGACCGCGGCCGGCCCGATCGTCGAAACCCGCGGCCTGCGCAAGTCTTTCGGCCAGAACGAGATCCTCAAAGGCATTGACTTCACGGTGCGGCCGGGCGAGGTGGTGTCCGTGATCGGGGCGTCCGGCTCCGGCAAGTCGACGTTCCTGCGTTGCGTCAACCTGCTCGAATGGCCCACGTCGGGGGAGGTCCTGTACCACGGCCAGAACGTACTGGCGCGAGGCTACAACGTCAGGCGTTTCCGCACGCATCTGGGCATGGTGTTCCAGCAATTCAACCTTTTCAACAACCTGAACGTGCTGGACAACTGCGTGATAGGGCAGGTTCGCGCGGCCGGGCGGAGCGTGGCCGAGGCGCGCGAGCGGGCGCTCGGCTACCTCGCCAAGGTCGGCATGGACCGGTACGTTGACGCCAAACCCCGGCAGCTTTCGGGCGGCCAGAAGCAGCGGGTGGCGATCGCGCGGGCCCTGTCGATGGAGCCCGAAGCCCTGCTCTTCGACGAGCCGACCTCCGCCCTGGACCCGGAAATGGTCGGCGAGGTCTTGGCGGTCATGGGCGAACTGGCGGCGTCCGGGTTGACCATGGTGATCGTGACCCATGAGATGGCCTTCGCCAGGGACGTGTCAGACCGTGTGGCGTTCATGGACAACGGGGTGATCGCGGAGGAGGGTGTGGCCTCAGAGGTCTTCGCCAGCCCGCGCGAGGCGCGGACAATCGAGTTCCTGGCCCGCTTCCACGCCGGTTGACCCGCAGGTTGGCTGACACGGCCCGCGGGCGTCTCTATGCTTGGTTGGCGTCGCCCTGCGAAGAAGGAGAGCATCATGACTGTGACTTCCCCCAACCCCGCGCTCTACCGGGTCGATCCGGCTTGGAACGACCTCGCGGAGCAGGTCACCGTGTCGGCTGGACGCCCCTGGCGGCCCATCGTCAGCCCGATCGACAACGCCGAGTTGGGCCGGGTTCCGGTCTGCACGCCGGAGGACGTGTGGGAGGCGGCCCGGCGGGCGCGCGCGGCGGGCCGGCGGTGGGCGGCCGCGTCCCTGGACCGGCGCCGCGGCGTGATCGAGCGGTTCAAGGACCTGTTGGTCGCCAACCGCGACGACCTCCTCGACCTGGTGCACGCCGAGAACGGCAAGTCCCGCACGGACGCCTTTGAGGAGTTTCTCGATGCGGTGCTGACTGCCGGCTACTACGCGGCGAAAGCTCCCAAAGTCCTTGGACGGCATCGTCGGCGTGGCGCTTTACCGGTGCTGACCAGCACCTACGTCCATCACGTTGCCAAAGGCGTGATCGGGATCATCTCCCCTTGGAACTACCCGCTGACTTTGGCGGTGTCAGACGCCGTGCCGGCGCTGTTGGCCGGGAATGGCGTGGTGCTCAAACCGGACTCGCAGACGCCGCTGACGGCGTTGCACCTGGTCAAACTGCTGCGCCAGGCTGGACTGCCGGAAGATCTGATGCAGGTGGTTACGGGGCCGGGCGCCGAGTTGGGCCTGCCGATCATAGACGGCTCGGACTACCTCATGTTCACCGGCTCGACCGCCACCGGGCGGACCATCGCGGCCCAGTGCGGGGAGCGTCTGGTGGGGTGCAGCGCGGAACTGGGCGGCAAGAACCCGCTGCTGGTGCTGGGAGACGCGCCGCTGGGGCGGACCGTCGAGGGGGCGGTGCGGGCGTGCTTCGCGAATAGCGGCCAGCTTTGCATCTCGGTCGAGCGGATTTACGTGGCGCGCCCCTTGTTCGAGGCGTTCGCGGGGGCTTTCGCCGCCCGCGCCGCGGAAATGGTGCTGGGGGGCGGCGGCGGTTGGGACGTGGACATGGGTCCGCTGATCAGCCAGGCCCAGTTGGACAAGGTGAGGGACCACGTCGACGATGCCGTCGCGAAAGGCGCCACCGTTTTGACCGGCGGCCAGCGACGGGCGGACTTGGGAGCCTTTTTCTACGAGCCCACGGTCCTGACCGGCGTGACTGACGCCATGACGGTCTCGCGGGATGAGACCTTCGGGCCTGTCGTGTCGATCTACCCGGTGGACTGCGACGAAGAGGCGATCCGGTTGGCGAATGACACGGAATACGGGTTGAACGCCTCGGTCTGGACGTCCTCGGCGGGGCACGGCCGGTCGGTCGGCGAACGGCTGCGGGCCGGCACCGTCAACATCAACGAGGGCTACGCGGCGGCGTGGGGCTCCACGGACGCGCCGATGGGCGGCTTTGGCATTTCCGGCCTCGGCCGGCGCCACGGCGCGGAGGGCCTGCTCAAGTACATGGAGGCGCAGACGGTGGCGACTGAGCGGCTGTTGGCGATCGGCCCGCCCAGTTGGGCGCCGCGTCCGGGCTACGCCGCCGTCATGACCGTGGGGTCGCGGTGGCTCCACACGACTGCTGGGGAGCTGATCAGGAAGGTGGCGAGGTCATGAGCAAGTATCGTCAAGAGGGGCTGGCGCTTGACGGGGCCAGGGTGGTCGTCACCGGCGGCGGCAGCGGGATTGGCCGGCGGATGGCGGTCGGGGCCGCCCGCAAGGGGTCCACGGTGGCGGTCTGGGACCTGGACCGGGGCCGGGCCGAATCGGTGGCGGCGGAGATCGTGGCCGAGGGCGGCCGGGCCAGCGCTTTTGCCGTGGACGTGGCTGATCGCGCCGCCGTCGCCGCCGCGGCGGAGCAGACCGGGCCGGCCGACATTCTGATCAACAACGCCGGGGTTGTGTCGGGTCGGCCGCTGCTTGAGGACACCCCCGCCTCGATCGACCGGACCCTGGACGTGAACCTGCGGTCGCTGTTCTGGGTCACGCAGGCCTTCCTGGGCGGCATGATCGAACAGCGGACCGGCTACGTGGTCACGGTCGCCTCGGCCGCGGGCCTGGTCGCGGGCTCGAAGATGACGGACTACGCCGCCTCGAAGGCCGGGGCGATCGCCTTCAACGAGGCTTTGCGGAATGAGCTGAGGGAGGCGGGCACGGGGGTGGCCACCATGGTGGTGTGCCCCTTCTACATCGACACGGGCATGTTCGCGGGGGTCCGCTCCCGCTATCCGCTGCTCCTCCCGATCTTGGAGCCCCGCCAGGTGGCGGGCGCCATCCTGCGGGGTATTGAGCGCGGGACCAAGCAACTGATCATGCCGCCCTTGGTGCGCTCAGTCCCACTTCTCCGCCTGCTGCCGGTGGGCGCCTTCGACTGGGTGGCGGACCAACTGGGCATCAACGAGTCGATGGCAGACTTCGCGGGCCGCGAGGGCGACCGCCTATAAGAAGGCGGGGCCGAACGCCTGGTCCGGTGCCGTGGTCTGGGGTCTGGGCGCGCGAGTGGTTCGCCGGTTAGGGCGGCGGTCAATCGGTCGGGTTAGCTGTCGACCAGGTCCTCGTGGTCGGTGTCCGGGAGGCCGGCGTCCGCGCGGCGCACCATCACAAGGATGGTCAGGCCGATCGTGACCAGCGCGCTGGTGCCTACGGGGCCGGCCACGCCGACCGGGGTGGTGGCCAACCAGGGCGCGGCGGCCAGGATGGCGAGGGCCGCGACCAGCGGCGACACGCCGAAGAAGGTGCGCCTGGCCCAGGCCTCCAGGCCCCACAGACCGGAAACGAACAGCGCCACAGGCGCGCAAACCAGGTATCCGATGGCGACCACGCCAATGTGGAGTTCGTTGGCGTGGGAGACTTCGACCGCCAACTCGAGGCCCGAACCCAGGACGGCCAGTCCCAAGAAGATGGAGACGTGCCCGTAGCCCCAGGGGAAGGCCAGCTCCCGGCGTTGTTCCAAGTGGTCGGCCATCGGTGTGGAGAAGTAGAGCCACCACATGGCGAACAGCAGCAGCAGAGCTGACGCAGAGACGCCGGTGAGGCCCGGCGTCAGGCCGGTCGAGTCCAGTTCCACTTGGACGCCCGCCACGGCCACCGTCACCAGTTCGCCCAACAAGATGAGCGTGAAGAGGCCGTAGCGTTCGGCTATGTGGTGCGGGTGCCAGGCGGTCCGCTGCGCCCGCTCGGCGATTGCCGGGACCATCATTTCGGCCGCTGCCAGCACCGCGAATGAGGCCACGGTCCACCCAAGGGTGTGGGGGAGCGCCAGGCGGGCCAGCCATCCGACCTGGGCCAGCCCAATCCCGATCGCGTAGCGCCGGGTGGTGGGCCGTCGGTCGGGGTCGGAGGCGCCGGCGCGCAGCCATTGGCAGATTTGGGCCACGCGCATGACCACGTAGCCAATGGTCCCGGCGGTCCAGTCGAAGTCCCGGAAAGCCTGGACCAGGCTGGCGGAGAGGATCAATACCCCGGCCATCTGCAACAGGACCATGAGCCGGTAGGGGCCGTCGTCAACGTCATAGGAGGAGGCGAACCAGGTGAAGTTCATCCAGGCCCACCAGACGGCGAAGAAGACCATGAGGAAGCTGATCAGCGATCGTCCCAGAGCGCCTCCGGCCGCCCCGCTGGCGAGCTGATCCACCGCGCTGCCCACCGCCACCACGAAGATCAGGTCGAAGAGCAGCTCGAGCGGGGTGGAGGTGCGCCCGGCCTCGTGGATGGGGCGAGGTCGCATCAATTTGCGCCACTGGAAGGGAGTCGCGGGCGCGGCGCCGTCAGACACGCCACCAACTCTGTCATATTCGCCGGCCGGAGGTGCGCCGGCGGCTCCTTGACCAGATGGCGAGAGGCAGAACGGATCGTAGATTGGAATAATTCCAGAAAACAGGCTACAGTTGGCGACTGTGACAAGGACCGACCAGGATCATCAAGCCCGCCTGAAAGCGGTGGGCCTCCGCGTGACCGCGGCGCGCCTCGCGGTGCTTGAAGCCTTGGCGGCGGATGGGCACTTAGGCGCCGACCAGGTGGCCAAGGCGGTCCGGGGGAAGCTCGGCGCGGTCGCCACCCAGACGGTTTATGACGCGCTTGCCACTCTGACCGAACACGGACTGATCCACCAGATTGAACCCGCCGGCCACAGCCGCCTGTTCGAGGGGCGGACGGCGGACAACCACCATCACGTCATCTGCCGTCGCTGCCACAGGATAGAGGACGTCGACTGCGCCGTCGGCTACACGCCGTGCCTGGAGGCCTCGGACAGTCACGGCTTTTCGATCGACCAGGCCGAAGTCATCTATTGGGGCGTGTGCCCGCAATGCCAGACGCGAGGTCGTCAGGGCGCCAAGCCCGGGGCCCGGGCCAGTTCCTGACCAACCGAGATCGACCGCAAGCAACGAAGACCCGAAGACCCAACCAACCAAAACCTGACCGAAGGAGCCATCATGAGCGAGAATCCAACCGACAGGGGCGCCGCCCCGCCGCCCACCACAACCTTGACCGGCGAACCGGTCGCCTCTGACGCGCACTCGCTGAGCGTGGGGGCGGACGGCGCCATCGCGCTGCATGACCATTACCTGGTCGAGAAACTGGCCCAGTTCAACAGAGAGCGCATCCCAGAACGGGTGGTCCACGCGAAGGGCGGCGGCGCCTTCGGGACCTTCAAAGTCACGGGAGACGTGAGCGAGTGGACAAAGGCGGCGGTCTTCCAACCTGGGACGCAAACCGAAATGCTGGCCCGCTTCTCTTCGGTGGCCGGCGAGTTGGGCAGCCCGGACACCTGGCGGGACGTGCGCGGCTTCGCGCTGAAGTTCTACACCACCGAGGGAAATTACGACATGGTCGGCAACAACACGCCGGTCTTCTTCATTCGGGACGGCATGAAATT
This sequence comes from Bifidobacteriaceae bacterium, assembly GCA_031281585.1. Lineage (NCBI taxonomy): Bacteria > Bacillati > Actinomycetota > Actinomycetes > Bifidobacteriales > Bifidobacteriaceae > Bifidobacteriaceae bacterium. The sequence goes on from JAITFE010000100.1 coordinate 37,705, forward strand.
CCCTGATTTCATCCACTCCCAAAAGCGCTTGCCGGGCTCGCATCTGCGGGATCTTGACATGCAGTGGGATTTCTGGACCTTGTCGCCCGAATCGGCTCACCAGGTCACCTATTTGATGGGCGACAGGGGCGTGCCCGCCAGTTGGAGGCACATGCAGGGGTACTCCTCCCACACCTACCAATGGCTGAACGCCGCCGGCGAGCGGTTCTGGGTCAAGTACCACTTCGTGTCTGACCAGGGCGTTCGCAATATCACCGCAGCGGAGGCGGAGACGCTGGCGGGGACGGACGCGGATCACTACCTGCGGGATCTGTGGGACGCGATCGCTCGCGGCGAATACCCGTCATGGACAATGAAGGTGCAGATCATGCCTTACGCGGACGCCAAGACCTACCGCTTCAACCCGTTCGATCTGACCAAGGTCTGGCCGCACAGCGATTATCCGCTGGTGGAGGTGGGGCGGATGACGTTGAACCGCAACCCGGAGAACTACTTTGCCCAGGTCGAGCAGGCGGCTTTCGCGCCTTCGAACCTGGTTCCGGGAATCAGCGTCAGCCCCGACAAGATGCTTTTGGCCAGGATGTTCGCGTACCGGGACGCGCACCGCTATCGCGTGGGCGCCAATTCCACGCAGCTTCCGGTGAACGCGCCCAAGGCGCCTGTCAATTCCTACACCAGGGACGGGGCGATGCGTTACGCGGTCGATTCGCCGGCCGATCCGGTCTACGCGCCGAATTCGCTTGGCGGCCCGGTGGCCTCGCCGGAACTCGCGTCGGAGTCGCCCGGCTGGCAGTCGGATGGCGAGTTGGTGCGCGCCGCGGCCAGCCTCCACGCCGAGGACCACGACTTCGGCCAGGCCGGAACCATGGTCCGGGAGGTCTTCGACGATGCCGCTCGCGACCGTTTCGTAGCCACCCTCGCCGGCCAGTATCGAGGCTTGACCAGGCCGGAAGTCAAAGAGCGCTTCTTCCAGTACTGGGCGGCGGTTGACGCCGCGATCGCGGACCGGGTGCGCCAGGCGACGGCTTGACCAGGCGGCCGGTGCTCCGGACCGCGCGGGGGTCCGGAGCACCGGCCGGGGACCAGGCAAATGGTCCCATCCAAGCCGCAACCGGGGAACGGCACTGATTTCTACCTAAGGGATGGAACCAATTCCATGATCTGGCTGGTTGCGGCCGGTAGCTTTGATGTCAGATTGTTGACAGCCCATCAACCGGGATTCCTGGAGTAAACGATATGCAGCCGCAAATGGCGATGGTTCGGCGGATAGCCGTCGGCCTGGTTGGGCTTGCCCTTTTGGGCGGCCTCACTGTGGTGTCCTCCAAGGAGTCCAGCGCGAACAGCGGCTGCCGGCTTCAAGCTCTGGTCGAGTACGGCGGATTGGTTGCCGTTCCCGTGGGGTGCGAGGAAGAGGGCCCAATCGTGGTCCGCCACCCCACGGAGCTTGGCGGCGGCCCCATCTACGTCACCGGCGGCTTCATCATCACTCCCGGAGCTTCGCTGACCTTGCTTGACGGCACGGCGTTGACGGGACCGATCGCGGTCCAGGACCGCGCGGAGTTGATTCTGAAGGGCACCGGCGTTCGCGCGGACGGCGCGATCTGGGTGGAGCCGGGAGGCAACGCCCAGATCAACGGAGTCGGCCCGCTTGGCGTTACCGCCACCGACTTGATCAACCAAGGCGTGACGCAAGTCGGCGGATTGGTCAAACTGGGTCAGCAGGGGCGCGGTTTCACCACGGTGACGGACGGTGACAGCCGCCTGGACGTTAGCCCTCTGGCTGTTGGGTCGCAGCTGTGGTTCGACCGGCCGGCCGTCCCAACGGTGGTGGCGCGACTGGTCGAGGGCTCGCTTGGCCCTGTCGGCGAGGGCGCGGTTTTGTGCGATGTGGGCTCCTGCGTGACGCAGACGGTGCCCTCGGATTCGGGGGAGTTGTGGATCAGCCTCGCGCCGAGCGGCGGTCCTGTTGCGCCCACTCCGAGCGCGAGCGCGTCTTCCACGCCCAGCCCCAGCGAATCGACCCCTCCGTCCAGCGAGCCGACAACGCTTGAAGAGCTGATTGCGGAGGCTTCGGATCAGGCCGTGCTGACTCTGCCCGCGCAGACGGCCGCCACGTCCTCGGTCGTGGTCGCCGACGCGGAGGGCGGCGCCATCGCCGTCACCCTGACCGGCGGCCCCATCAAGCGCGCTCACGACGGGACGCTGATCACAGTCCCCGCCGGATCCAGCTTGACCTTGCGGGATGTGACCGTGGACGCCTCTTGGCCGCTGGCCACCAAGGCCTACGCCCCCGTCATTGAGGTCGCTCCGGGCGGCCTGTTGGTCCTCGCGGAAGGCGCGCGGATCGAAGGCAATCAGTCTTTCGGAGTCGTCAACTTCGGCTCGCTGAACATAGTTGGACCGGACGCGACCATCGCGAATTGCCGGGTGGACGCCAGCGGGCTGGCGCCCCAAGACGGGCCGGTCGGGGGCGCCGGGGTTTGGAACCGCGCGGGCGGCGTGTTCTGGATGAGCGGCGGAGCGATTGAGGGCAACCAGGTTGTCGCGGCCGCCGGGCAGTCGGTCTTTGGCGGCGGCGTGCTGAACGCCGGCGCCATGCGGTTGGCTGGAGGCTCAGTCGCCGGCAACCAGGTTGACGGCGGCGGCGGCGGCGTGGCGGTGGTGCGAGAGCCCGGGTCGGAGCACGGGGGGCGCTTGGACGTCGGCGGTGACTACAGCTCGGTGGCTGGCGCCGAACTGCCCAGCATCAGCGGCAACAGCGCCGAGTTCGGCGGCGGCGTGGCGGTTGTGGATCAAAGCCAGTGGGGCGGCGAAGGCGCCGCCTTGCCGGAGGCGTCCGCGCCGGACGACGTGCCCTCGGCCATTCTGGACCGGGGAGCGCTGACCGCTAACCAGGCCTTCGGGGCGGGCGGTGCAGTCATGGCCTATGGCGGCTCGGCAGTCGGCCTAGACGGGCCCTTGACCGTTTCGGCGACGAATCAGGCCGGGACAACTGGTACGGACGGCGTGGCCGTGGCGGACGCCTACTTGCGCGTGTCTGGAGACGTGGTAACGGAGCGCGGCGGCGGCGTGGCACTGCTCAAGCAGGGTTGGCCGCTGGTCTTGACGAGCGGTTTCACGGGCGCGGGCCAACTGGTGATTGAGCAGGTGGACGGCCTGGTCGCAGGCGCGGCGGTGCCGGTCATCCGGCTGGCCGATTCGTCAGCCGGGCTCACGCCGGAGGTGCAAGCGGCCATCATCCTGGCAATTGCGGGGGTGGACGCGAGACTTGAATCGGCCGGGGAAGGGGAGTTTCTGGTCAGCAGCTACCCCGACGGCCACACAGTGACGCAGAGTCCGGATGCGGTCGATCCGCCGGTGGACTCTAGCCCGAGCGAAGCGCCCACGACCTCGGCGCCCTCAACGCAGCCCCCGGCCTCGGAGCCAGCGACGCCTGGACCGCGACCCACTGGCCCTATCCCGTTTACCGACCCTGAGCCCTCAAACCAGCCGACCAGCGGCCCCTCGCAGTCAGGCGGGCGCGCGATTGATCGGTCCGGGCTCGGCGACCAGGACACGGACGCCGAGGAGACAGTGGCGCCGCCCAGCCCTTCGACGCCTGGGACCCCGCTTGCGAGCAAGTCCACGAGCGGGTCGGCCAGCCCCGCCGTGGTTGACACGGGCGAGGACTCGGAGAGCGGCCCGAATCTGAGCGCGCCGGAACCGCCTCCGGGGCTCTCCTCAAAGACGATCGGCTTCAGCCTGATGGCGATTGGAATCTTCGGCTTGGCCGGATTGGGAGTCTATGTGATGCGGCGAGGCGGCTTCTTCGCCGTCTGAGGCCCGCTCCTTGAAAGCCGGTCCGTCCGGCCGTCACGCCTGTGCCTGGCGAAGTGAGGCGCGGACGCGGCAGCCGGAACAAGCCGTCCATTGGAAGCTAGCACCAAAATGTGACCTGGGTCACAGGCTCTTGGGTGATTTCGCTCAAGGCACAGGCGCCGCACCCGAAGGAGCGTCAATGGCCCGGCGGGACGGTCGGCATCGACCACCCCACCGGGCCCGAGCCGAGCCCCCACGGCCAGCCGCGGCGGTCGAGTGGGCGGACACTCCATAGTCGCCGCGGTTTGGCCGCGAGGCGAGGGACGTCCCCGGGCGCGGAACTGGTGGGGAAAGGCGGAAACCCACCGCGTCCGAACCCTGGCGGGGATGTCGGCTCAAATCTAGTTATGACGGCGACTGGCGCCCTTAGTGGGCGTGGCGCCGCCAATCGGTGCAGGGACCAGACGCGTCGCAGAACGGCCGGTTGGCGGTCGAACCGCACCGGCACAGCGCGGCCCTGGTCTCCGGAACCTCTTTGCCATTGTCGGCGATCGCGATGGCGCCCTCCAACCACAGCGGCTCGCCGTCCGCAGTGCGGACGGTCACGGGCGAGTGGCCGCGTTCGACTTCCCGCGCCGGATCGGTGAACTCGTAGTGCAGGGCGCCGGACGGACAACGCCGGATCACCTGCGCGATCTCCTCGGCCTCGCCGGCGTCCGGGAGGACCCAGGGCCGGCGTTTGGTGTCAAAGACGGCTGGGATCGAGCGAACGCAGACGCCCACGTGCAGGCAACGCGCCAGTTCGAAGCGGACGGTGATGTCGTTGCCGTAATAGTCTTTGGCGCCGACGTTCTTGGTGGTGTCCTCGGTGGCAGTCATTCGGCTGATCTCCTTAGGCGGCTTGGTCAACTGCGGGGTTCACCCGGCGTCCGGGTCCTCCGCCGCGGGCTTTAGAACGGTTGGGAGCCCAAAGGCCGGCCGGTTGGCGGCGGGCACCAGGTCCTGGTACCCCGGGTGGGTTTCAACGTAGTGGCGGACGAACGAGCAATACGGCAGGACGGCCAGGCCCTTGCCGCGCGCGTCGTCGAGGGCGGCGGTGATGAGCGCCTCGCCTAGGCCGTGGCCGGTCGCGCCGGGCGCGATCACTGTGTGTACAAAGGCGAGGGCGCCGGGCTGGACTTGGTACTCCGCGACGCCGATCACGGTGTCGTCCGCCAGTAGCTCGTACTGGCTCGCTTCGGTGTCGTTGCGGACGGTCAATTGCGGGCTGGTGGCCATGAGCGCTCCAAGATGGTGGTGGTGCAATACATTCAAGCGCTATCCAACTTTCTCCTGTAGCGGACATCTGTCAAACGGAGAGTAGTTTCGGCTTATGCTGTGGACAGCGGGACGCCCCCAAGACCGGTAGCATCAAAGTGACCCCTGTTGTCGCCGCAAGCGCGTCTATGGCGGCCAACCGTAAAAGTACTCCTGTCTTTGATCAGGCCTCCACTCAAAGGGCCAGGAAAGGTGTGAGCGATGGAACCGATGACCGTGGACCAGATTGTCGCTTGGCTGAAGCTGAATCCGCAGCTCAGGGTGGCCGAGTGCCTAGCCGCTTGGACGCACGGGGACGTGCGGTGAGCGAACTGGTTCTGCCGCATGTCGGCTTCGCCCGCCAACTCCTCGAGGAAATGCCGCCGGGGTTGCCCTATCCCCTTGTGCGCCGCGCGCAGATGGCGGCTTTGCCGGCCGTGCCGCAGGAGAACACCATTGAGGCGCCGACCTTCTTGATGGACATGGGGCTTCGGCGCTGGCGCGACCCGCAGGTGCTGTTCAAAGGCTCGTTGGCGAAGCAACCCGCTCTGAAGCGGACATGGGCGGCGTTGGCGGACAAGCAAGACGAGGCGTTGGTTCTGCAGACCAGGGCTTGGGAGGCGGACAAGCGGTCCAGCCACGAGATCAGCGCCGACTTGGAGTCGTTGACCATCTTCACGGGGGACGATGCCGCCGGGTCGGCTTTCGCGCAGCTCCTCGACTCGGCGGTGAAGCCGTTTGACACGCCCCGTTTGGCGACGGCGGTTGCAACAATGCTGTCTTTGACGGATCCGAGGCGGTCTTACGAATTGCTGCAACGGGCGGCCGGCCTGACCACCAACCCGGTGTCGCGTTTCCTGGTGGATCTGCGGATCGTGGCTTTGCTGATCAAGCGGCTGCATGACTACGAGGGCGCGCTGAGCCTGATCAAGGACTTGACGAAGGTCGCCAGCGCGGCGTTGCGGCATTACGTGGTGTCAGACGCGGACGCGGAGGCAATGCAGGTGCTGCTCTTGAATCTGCGGGCGTTGATCGAGATCCGCCAGGACCGGCTCTTTGAGTCTTTGACGACCATGGAGCGGGCTCAGGCCCAGATGCCCGACGATGGCTTCGTCATGGTCCCGACGGACATGGCGGACCGCTACCGGGCGCAGGTCCGGATCAACGTGGCTCAGGCCCTTTGGGTGTCGGGGCGCGAGTCCGAGGCGGTCACCCAGATTAACCGGCACGCCTCCATTACGCGGAACGAGCATCCATATTCTTTATCGGAGGCCTTGCTCACAGCCGCATATTTCAACGAGTTGGCAGGTGAACACTCCCTCGCCTTGTCGTATTGTTTGGAAGCGGAAAGACGTTTGATGAGGGAGGGCGCTCCGACACGCCTGGCCATGTGCCGCCGGGTCGCTGTGGCCGCGCTCAATGGGATGGGCAAGCGGGGGCGTGCCGAGAAGTTGGCTCGAGCTATCCCTAGAGATGTGCTAGGGGAGAGGTTTCTTGTCTGATTCGACTGGAGACAACGAGGAGAGGGTAGACCCCCGGACTAAGCCGCATGCCGTCATCCACCAGGGGATACCCGCCTCGGCGCTGCGCCCGGCCACCGGCGCGGGTCCCGCTGTGGGCGGGACGCGGGCGAACCCGCAGGTCCGCGCGGGGATGTATCCGCGCTCCGGACAGTATCCGAGGTCTGGCGAGACTCCCAGGCGTCTGATCCGCACAGGGCCGCCGTATTCGGCCTCGGACGCGGCGACGGCTGGCGGCGCGATCAGACGGACGGCGCGGGTCGGCATTGTGGACCAGGAGACGCTGTTCCGGACCATGGTTGCGGACGCGCTGTCGGAGGCGCCGGATTTGAAGGTGGTGGCTTCGCTGGACTCGGTGGCGAAGGCCCGCGAGGTGCTGCCCGGTCGGGTCGACCTGCTGATCGCGGATGTGGAGCAGAAGGACGGCTCCGGGGCGGTGCTGGCCGCGGAGCTCCAGCGCACCGACCCGAGGCTCCGGGTCATCATCATGACCCGGCATGACGTCACGTCCCTGATCGCGTCGAGCCGCCGCCACCTGCGCCGCCCCTGGGCGAGCGTGTCGAAGCTGAGCAACATAGGCCGGGAAGGCTTGGTGGAGTTGGTGCGGCGCGTGGCCATGGACGTGCCCCAGCCGAGTTCGCCGAATGTGGCCCGTAAGGATCCCTTCGAGGGCCTGACTGGACAGCAAATGGCGGTGCTGCGGCTGATCGCGGATGGCTATACGAACCAACAGGTCGCCGAGCAACTGGGTTTGTCCCGCCGGACTGTGGAGAACCATCTGCTGGCCATTTACCGGGGGCTTGACATAGCCGACGAGGAAGTCAACCCGCGCGTTGCCGCGGCCCTGCTGTTGCTGTCGAAGACTCTGGATCTGTGAGCGGCGGGGCGGGCCGCTACGCGCCGTCGCCGTCCAGCGATTTGCATTTGGGGAACCTGCGGACGGCGGTGTTGGCGTACTTGGCGGCGCGGCATGACGGCTTGGCGTTCCGGATGCGCCTTGAAGACTTGGACGACCGCTGCCGTCCGGAGTTCGCGGAGCGCCAACTGGCGGACTTGGCAGCGCTGGGGCTGACCTGGGACGGGCCGGTGATGCGGCAATCGGAGCGCCGGGTGGCTTACGAAGCGGCGATTGAGCGACTGAGCGCACAGGGCCTGGTCTACGAGTGCTTCTGCTCCAGGCGCGACATTTTGGAGGCGGCGCGCGCGCCGCACCACCCTCCGGGCGCCTATCCGGGCACGTGCCGGCGCCTCAGCGCGGCCGAGCGGAGCGAGCGGCGGCGCCTCAAGGAACCCGCGATCCGCTTGAGGGCGCAGGCGCGCGAGTTCGCCGTGACGGACCGGCTGGCGGGCGAGAGCCTCCAACCGGTGGACGACTTCATTTTGCGACGGGCGGACGGTGTCGCCGCGTACAACTTGGCCGTGGTGGTGGACGATGCCGCTCAGGGCGTCACGCAGGTCACTCGCGGCGACGATCTGCTCTCCTCGTCCGGCCGCCAAGGCTACTTGGCGTCTTTGCTGGGGCTGCCAGCGGTCACGTACTTTCACGTGCCGCTGGTTTACGGCGCCCACGGGCGCCGGCTGGCGAAAAGGGACGCGGCCCTGGCCGGGGCGGCCCTGTTTGAACGCTGCGGCGGCCCGGCCGGCGTCCTGGACCTGATCGCCGCGTCGATCGGGCTGGGGGGCGAGGGCCCGGGCAACCCGACGCGGAGCGGCGGGCGCCCGGAAGGGGTGGGCAACGCGGGAGGGCTGGACGGCATCGGCGGCGTGGGCGAAATGCGCCAGCGGATGGACCGACTGGTGAAGCGGTTTGACTGGGGGCGGCTGGTGCTTGGAGCCTGGACGGTATGAAACGGCGGCGGTGGGTTTGGTGGCTGTACGGCGTGCTGGCCTTGGCGCCGGCGCTGGTCGTGGGGCTGACGACGGCGGAGACCGACTACCCGTTCGGGCCTCACGAGGCGACTTACCACGTGACGGTGGATTCGCGCCTGAGCGTGGACTTGGGGCCGCTCGGCGCGGCTGTCATGCCCAGTCCCCTGGGATTTGTGGGCGCGCGGGTGGTGGTGGGGCCAATTCCGGCGGATCTGGCCACCAGTTCGATCCCCTCGGTGGCCACCCTGGCGGGTGACCTGACCGAATACGGCCAGGCCTACTTGGGGATTGACCAGACGCTGCGGCAGGCGGTCATCGGCCTGCTCCGGGACGGCCTGATGCGGGCGGGGATCCTTTGGGCGGGCGCCATGATAGCGTCGGTGCTGGTCAGGCTGGCTTTGGGGCGGGCGCGGCGGACCCAGCTGAGGATGTGGGCGGGCCGCCACAAGCGCGCGACACTTGGCGCGGTGGCCGGGGTGATGGTCGCGGGCCTTTGCCTGGGCGGCGGGGTGGTGGCGGCGGCCCAGCCGCGAAACGAGCCGCCGGGGGAGCCTCTGCTCAAGGGAACGCCGCTGGAGGGCGCGTATCTGACCGGCCGGTTGGGGCAGGTGATCAGCCAGTACGGGGCGGCGGCGGTCAAGGCGTATGAGGACAACGTTGCGTTCTACGACAAGGCGGCCGCGAACGTGGAGGCCGCGTTCGCCGACCAGGCGCTGGCGGCGACCGGGCGGGTCGAGGCGACCGGAAGCGCCGCGCCGAGCCCCGAATCCGCTTCGCCCGCAGAAGACGCCGAGGGCGCCGAGGGCGCCTCCGCCTCGCCGGGGAGCGCGTCGCCTGAGCCTTCGCCAACGCCGCCGTGGCTGCGCGGCAAGGGCCCCTATGGGACGCTGCGCCCGGTGTTGTTCTTCTCCGACCTGCATTGCAATGTGGGGATGGCGCGGGTTCTGGGGGCGGCGGCGCGAGGGCTCGGGACGCAGGTCGTGTTGGACGGCGGCGACACCACCATGGACGGCACGGCGGTGGAGCGCTACTGCATTGACCAGATCGCGGCGGCTCTGCCGCCGGAGGCGACCTGGGTGAGCGTGTTGGGCAACCATGACACCCTTGAGACCGCCAAACAGGAGAAGGCGGCCGGAGCCACGGTCCTGGAGGGCCAGGTCGTCACGGTGGCCGGGCTGAGAATCTTGGGGGATGCCGACCCGACCCATACCGAGGTGGCGGCGGGAACCTCACTGCGCGGCGAGGAGGACTTGACGGACGTGGCCGCGCGCCTGGCGGACGTGGCCTGCGCGGACAAGCCCGTCGACCTGCTGCTTGTCCACCGGCCGGTGATGGCGATGGCGGCCTTGGAGAGGGGCTGCGTGCCCGCCGCCGTGACCGGGCACATGCACTCCCGCGCCAATCCGAGGGTGGTGGGACGCGGAGTCTTCTACACCCAGGCCTCGACCGGGCGCGACAACGCGGAGACCACCAACCTGGGCCCGCTCGGCTCGCCGGCGGAGATGACCATCTTGCTGTTCGACGCCGAGGGCCACCTTGCGGCCTGGCAGCTCCTGACGGTCAAACCGGACGCCTCGGCCAAGCTGTCGGGGATCAAAGCGTGGCCGGAACTGCCCAAACCGGTGCCGGCCGGTCCGGAGGACACCGGCGGGGCGCCGCCTGGGGCGCGTTAGCCCTCGATCTGGGAGCGGAGCATCCAGGCGGCCTTGTCGAGTCCGCCCACAATCCCGATCAGGAGATCCTGCGACGGCAGGTCCTCGTCGAGTTCCGGCAGGTCGGTCTCAATGCGCCGCGCCGTGTCGTAGACGCGGGCGGAGAACTCCTCGACCACCACCGGGGCGTTGATCGGGCCGGGCTCCACGGTGGGGACCTTTGAGGTGGCCGCCACCGTGGCGGCGCGGCCGTCCGGGCTGCCGCCAATCGCGGCCAGGCGCTCGGCCACGTCGTCCGAGTTGATCCGCACCTGGTCGATCACCTCGTCGAGTTCCAGGTGGACGGAGCGGAAGTTGGTTCCGCGAACGTTCCAGTGGGCTTGTTTGGCCAGCAACGACAGGTCGATCAGGTCGACCAAGGCGGCTTGCAGAATCTGGTTGGCGCGGGCAGCGGGCATCGGTTCCTCCTCGGGGAGACAAAAACGGTCAAAATGCCGAATCCACCATAGCCTTCCCCCGTGTCGGCTGGCTTGTAACCTAGAGCGGTGTCTGAATCCAATGTGCCCCCAGCCGAGATCCCGCAGTTCCGTTACACCGCCGCTTTGGCCGAGCAAATCGAGACCAAGTGGCAGGACGAATGGGAGCGGCGGGGCGTCTTCTGGGCGGCGAACCCGGCCGGGCCTTTGACCGACGGCGAAGGGCGCCACGCGGACCCGGCGGCGGCCAAGTTCTTCGTCATGGACATGTTCCCGTACCCGTCCGGCAAGGGTCTGCATGTGGGCCATCCGCTGGGGTACATCGCGACGGACGTGGTGGGACGCTACCGGCGGATGCAGGGCGACAACGTGCTGCACGCCCTGGGCTATGACGCCTTCGGCCTGCCCGCCGAACAGTATGCGCTGCAGACCGGCCAGCATCCGGGGGTCACCACCGAGGCGAACATCAAGACCATGCGGGCGCAGTTGCGCCGGCTGGGCCTGGCCCACGACTCGCGCCGCTCCTTCGCCACCACGGACGAGGCCTACGTGCGCTGGACCCAATGGATCTTCCTGCGGCTTTTCAACTCCTGGTATGACCCGGGCGCGCCGCGGCGGGACGGCGGCACGGGGGCAGCGCGGCCCATCGCGGAACTGGAGGAGGCCTTCGCCTCCGGCCGCAAGGCCGTCCCGGGCGGGGGGGACTGGAACGCTTTGGACGCCTCCGGGCGCCGCCGCGTGTTGAACGAGTTCCGGCTCGCCTACATCACGGACGCGCCCGTCAACTGGGCGCCGGGCCTCGGCACCGTGCTGGCGAACGAGGAGGTGACCGCGGACGGCCGTTCCGAGAGGGGCAACTTCCCGGTCTTCACCAAGTCGCTCCGGCAGTGGAACATGCGGATCACCGCCTACGCGGAGCGTTTGGCGGCCGACTTGGACTCGGTCGACTGGCCGGACAAGGTCGTCGCGATGCAGCGGAACTGGATCGGCCGTTCGACGGGCGCCACGGTCGAGTTCAAAGTGGCGCCGGGCGCCGCGGGGGCCGCCGATGCCGTCATCAGCGTTTTCACCACCCGCCCGGACACGCTGTTCGGCGCCACGTTCATGGTCGTCTCGCCCGAGTATCCGCTGTTGCGTTCCGGCCTGCCGGAGGCGTGGCCGGAGGGTACCAAGCCCGTTTGGACGGGCGGGCACGCCACCCCGGCCGCCGCCGTCGCGGCCTACGCGGAGGCGGCAGCCAAAAAGACCGCCGCCGAACGGGTCGTGGACGGCCGCGACAAGACCGGCGTCTTCACCGGCCTGTTCGCCGTCAACCCGGTCAACGACCAGGCCGTCCCCGTGTTCACGGCGGACTATGTGTTGATGGGTTACGGCACGGGGGCCATCATGGCGGTCCCGGCCGAGGACGAGCGGGACTGGGAGTTCGCCGAGGCGTTCGACCTGCCCTACGTGCGCACCATCCAGCCGCCGGAGGGCTGGGACGGGGGCGCGTGGACCGGGGCGGGGCCCACTATCAACTCCGCCAATGCGACCATCTCGTTGAACGGGCTGGGCTTGGAGGAGGCGAAGGACGGCATCGTGCGCTGGCTGGCCGAAAGGGGCCTGGGGAGCGCGACGGTGACGTACCGGCTGCGGGACTGGCTGTTCTCGCGGCAGCGTTACTGGGGCGAGCCGTTCCCCATTGTCTACGGGGAGGACGACCAGCCGGTCGCGCTGCCGGACGGGATGCTGCCGGTCGAACTGCCGGAGGTGCCGGACTACCGGCCCAGGACCTTCGACCCGGAAGACGCCGATTCCGAGCCGGAAACCCCGCTGGCGCGCAACGCCGACTGGGTCAACGTGACGCTGGACCTGGGGGAGGGGCCCAAACGCTACCGGCGGGACACGAACACCATGCCGAACTGGGCGGGATCCTGCTGGTACTACCTGCGTTACCTGGACCCGGCGGAGGCGGACCGGGTGGTGGACCCGGTCGAGGAGGACTACTGGATGGCGCCCCGCCGGGCGGGCGACCACGCGGGCGGGCTGGACCTGTACGTGGGGGGCGTGGAGCACGCGGTGTTGCACCTGCTCTACGCGCGCTTCTGGCACAAGGCGCTGTACGACTTGGGCTTCGTGTCCGGGACCGAGCCGTTCCACCGGCTGTTCAACCAGGGCTACATCCAGGCCCACGCCTACACGGACGCGCGCGGCCAGTACGTGCCGGCCGACGAGGTGGTGGAGGACCCGCCGGGGGTTTTCACCCACGCGCCTACCGGGGAGCGGGTCGCGCAGGAGTACGGCAAGATGGGCAAGTCGCTGAAGAACATCGTCACGCCGGACGACATGTACGCGACGTATGGCGCGGACACGTTCCGGCTGTACGAGATGTCGATGGGGCCGCTGGACGTGTCGCGGCCCTGGGACACCCGCGCGGTGGTCGGCTCGCAGCGGTTCCTGCAGCGGCTTTGGCGGAACGTGGTCGACGAGGAGACGGGCGAGGTCCGGGTCGGGGACGACGCGCCGGACGAGGCGACCTTGAAGGTGATGCACCGGGCGGTCGCGGAGGTCCGGGGCGAAATGGACGCGATGCGCTTCAACACGGCGATCGCGCGGATGATCGTGCTCAACAACCACCTGACGGCGCTGGCGGGGCCGCCTCCCCGGCTGGCGGTGGAGACGCTGGTCAAGCTGTTGGCCCCGGTAGCGCCGCACATCGCGGAGGAGCTGTGGGAGCGTCTGGGGCACGGGCGGTCGCTGGCGCGCGAGCCGTACCCGGAGGCCGACCCGGCCTACCTGGTGGAGGACACCGTCACGGCGGTGGTCCAAATCCAGGGCAAGGTGCGGGCGCGGTTGGAGGTGTCCCCGTCGATCTCGGCCGCAGACTTGGAGGCGGCCGCGCTGGCCGACCCGGCGGTCCAGGCCGCCCTGGGCGGCAAACCCGTCCGCCGCGTGGTCACCCGCCCCCCCAAACTGGTCAACCTTGTGGTCTAGGCGGCCTGGGAGCTCTATCCGCGCGTTGTCCACAGGGCGCGGGGTTTCTGGGGCGGGCGGTCGGCGGGGGCCGCCTAGCGTTGGCCTATGCCCGATCCCGGTGGGGAGCCGCTCGGTTCGTCCGATGACGTGCTATCGAGGTTGCGTTTGAGGGCTCAGCTTGCGGCGGCCGAAGCCAGGGAGCGGCCGGGCAGCGCTCACGCCCGGCCGCGTTTGCGGCTGGCGCCGAGTCGTTGGGCGGCCGTGGGCGTGGCGGCCGTCGGGGTTGTCGCGGGGGCCGCGCTGCTGGTGCCGTCGTTGCTGGCCGCGGCTGGAAACGAGGCCGACCCGGCCGCCGTCGGCGCGGAGTCCGCGCCGGTCGCCTGGAGCGAGCAGGCAACCGCTCCGGCGAGTCCACCCGGTGAGGAGGCTGAGCCTCCCGCCAAGCTTGTGGTCCACGTGGCCGGGGCCGTCGCGAATCCCGGGGTTTACGAGTTGAAGGCGGGCGACCGGGTGGTGGACGCCCTTGAGGCGGCTGGCGGGGCGACCGACAAGGCGGATCTGGCGGCCTTGAACCTAGCCGCGTGGGTGGGCGACGGGGAACGGATCTACGTCCCGCGACCAGGAGAGACGCCGCCGCCCGTGGTCGGTCCGGCTGGCGGCGGGCAGGGCGGGGGCGGGAGCGCCGGGGCCGGCGGAAGCGGACAGGAGGCGACCGGCGGCGGCCGGGTGAACGTCAACCAGGCCGGCGCGGAGGCCCTGACGGCGCTTCCCGGCATTGGCCCGGTGTTGGCCCAAAGGATCGTGGACTTCCGCTCCGCCAACGGGCCGTTTGGCGAGCTCAGCGATCTGGCGGAGGTCACAGGCATAGGGCCGAAGATCCTGGCCGGCCTGGCGGACTCGGTCGCCTTTTGATGAACCGGACCACAGACCTGCGGTTGGCTTTGCCCGTCGCGTGCGCCTGGGCCGCCGCGGCGGTCGCCCTGGGCTGGCCGCGCCCGGTCGCCGCCGGGGTCGGATTGGCGGCGTTGGCCGGGGGAGGGGCCGTCCTGGGACTGCGCGCTGGCGGGAACCGGCGACGAGCCGACGTCCGCGCCTTCGCCGGTCTGGCTCTGGCGGTGGCGGGCGTGGTTGTCGGGGCGGTGGGCGTGCAGGGGATGGCGTGGGACCAGACCGGGTTGGGGCAAGCGGCCCAGGCTGGCGGCCGGGTCGAACTGGTGCTGCGGATGGACCAACCGGCCAAAGTCCGCGACTCGCCCTGGGGCGGAGCCCAGACGGTGACGGCCATGGGAGCCGCTTGGGTTGCCGGGGCGGAAGACGGCCCCGGCGTGCCCGCCGTGGCCTACTTCGAGGGCGAGGCGCCGCCGGCCGGTTCCGTCTTGACGTTTCGCGCGCGCCTGGCCACCGGGGAGCTGGCCGACCCGCAGCGGGTCGTGGCGCATGCGATTGGACCTGTGACGGCGCGCCGACCCGGCGGGTGGCGGGGCGTTGTGTACGGCTTGCGGGCAGGCTTGACCGGACGGGCCAATCCGCTGCTGGAAGGGATCGCGCTGGGGGACACCGGGCGGATTGGCCAGGGCCTGGACGCCGATTTGAAGACGACCTCTTTGACCCACATCACCGCCGTCTCCGGCGCGCATGTCGCCATTGTGCTGGGGGCCGTCTTGGGTCTGGCGGCCCTTGTGGGCTGCCCCAGCTGGGTCAAGGCCGGCCTGGGCGCCGCCACGCTGATCGGCTTCGCCGCGTTGATCGGCCCCGGCCCGTCGGTCTGGCGGGCGGTGGCGATGGGACTGGCAGCCCTGGCCGGGGTCGCCTTCGGCAAGACCCGCCTGGCTTTGGGAGCTCTGGCGGCGGCGGTCTTGCTGGTGCTGTTGGCGGATCCGTGGCTCGCCCGCTCCTACGGCCTGGTGCTGTCGGCTCTGGCCACCGCCGGTTTGATCGTGCTGGCGCCGCCGTTGGCGTTGGCCGCCACCCGCCGGTGGCCGCGGCTTCCCCACGCGCTGGTGGAGGCCGCCGCGCTGACGGCATCGGCGCAGCTCTTGTGCGCGCCCGTGATCGCCATCTTTGCGGGGCAGATTTCGCTGAGCGCGCTGCCGGCGAACCTGCTGGCGGCTCCGGCGGTCCCGGTGGCCACAATCGGCGCGATGGCTTCGTTGCTGGCCGGGCCGTGGTGGGCGGCCGGAGCCAACGTGGCGGCGGCGGTGGGCAACCTCGCGTCGACCTATATCGCGGCGGTCGCGCGTTGGGTGGCCACCTGGCCGCTGGCCGCCATCGCGTGGCCGGCGGGGTTCGGGGGCTTCGCGCTGGCGGCGGCCGCGACGGCGGCGCTGGCGGCGGTCTGGTGGTGGCTTCGCCGCCGGGGCCGCCGCTGGCGGATGGTCGCGGCGGGCTTGGCCGTGGCGGCGGCGATCGTGGCGGGTCCGGCGCGCGGGACTTTGATCAAGGCGATTGGGCGCGGTCCTCCCGCCGAATGGGTGGCGGCGGTCTGCGATGTGGGGCAGGGCACAGCGGTGGCGGTGCGCAGCGGCCCCGAAGCGGCCGTCCTGATCGACGCGGGCCCGGAACGCGGCGGCGTTGACAAGTGCCTTGAGCGGTTGGGCGTCAAGCGCTTGGACGTGGTTGTGCTGACGCATTTTCACGCCGACCATGTGGGCGGGCTGGAGGAGGCGCTGGCGGGCCGCACGGTCGGAGACCTGGTCTATGGGACGCCGTGCGGCCTGGACCCGACGCGCAGCCTCGCGCTGGCGGAGCGGGCGGGCGCCACCGCGCGCCGGGTGGAGGAGGGCCAGCCGCTGTCCGGCCAAGCCGGATCGGCTGCGCTGGTGGTCTATCCGTCGTCCCTGGCGGGGCTCTGCCCTGACGCCGCGCAGGGCGGCGAGGACTCGGCCGCCAACGACGCTGGCCTGGCGGTGTTGGCGCGAGTGGACAGCGTTACCGTGTGGGCGCTGGGGGACCTGGAAGGCGCGGGCCAGACCGCCCTGTTGCGCAGCCTGGGCCGGACGGCCGTTCCCGGCGCCGGAGGCCTGGTGGTGGTTGCCCACCACGGTTCGGCGGACCAATCGGAGGCCTTGGCAACCGCTCTCGCGCCGAAGGTAGCTGTCATGAGCGCCGGCCTCGACAATCCGTACGGTCACCCGAACCCGAAGGCCCTGGACCTCTACGGCCGGATAGGCGAGGTCAGGAGGACCGACCGCGACGGCACGGTGGTGGTGACGGCGGCCGACCTGGCGCCACCGGCATAGCCCGCCCGGCGAGAGAGCATCGCCCGCCCGGCGAAACGGCATCGTCGGCCTGAGCGGACGGCATCGGAAGGCGGGTCGGGCCTTGCGGTGCGCCCAAATCGGCGCCGTCCGGGCGTGGGGCGCCGGGCGGGGACGGTCCTGGCCATTAGCCTGGACGCATGGTGGAAACGAGACTGCGGGTCGACCTGTTGACCCGTGAATATCCGCCGCATGTTTACGGCGGCGCGGGGGTCCATGTGGCGGAATTGGCCAAGGTGCTCAGGGAGTTGGCGGACGTGCGGGTGCTCGCGTTCGACGGGCCCCGGGAAGAGCCGGGGGTGACGGGCTACGACGGCCCGCCGGCGGGCGTTTACCCGAACGCGGCGCTGGCCACCTTCGACGTGGACCTCAAAATGGCGGGCGGCACAAACGGCGCGGACCTGATCCACTCGCACACTTGGTACGCCAGCCTTGGCGGACACCTGGGCGGCTTGCTGCACGGCGTGCCGCACGTGCTCTCCGCGCACTCGCTGGAGCCGCTCCGGCCGTGGAAGGCCGAGCAACTCGGCGGCGGCTACGCGCTGTCCTCCTGGGCCGAGCGGACCGCCTATGAGGGCGCGGCGGCCGTGATCGCGGTGTCGGCCGGCATGCGGCGCGACATCCTGCGGGCCTACCCGTTCGTGGACCCGGAGCGGGTTGAGGTCATCCACAACGGGATCGACCTCGACAAGTGGCGCCCGCGCCGCGACGAGGAGGCGCTGGCGAGCGTGCGGCGGCACGGGATTGACCCGGAGGTCCCAACGGTCGTGTTCGTGGGGCGCATCACCCGGCAAAAGGGCCTGCCCTATTTCCTGAGGGCGGTCCGCCGCCTGGAGCCTGGGGTGCAGGTGGTGCTGGCGGCGGGCGCGCCGGACACCCCGCAGATCGCGGCGGAGGTCCGCGGCCTGGTGGAGGAACTCGGCCGGGAGCGCCAAGGCGTGGTGTGGATCGAGGAGATGCTCCCGCAGCGCGAACTCGACGCGATCTTGTCGAGCGCGTCCCTGTTCGCCTGCCCGTCCGTCTACGAGCCGTTGGGGATTGTCAACCTGGAGGCCATGGCCTGCGGCATACCCGTCGTGGCGACGGCGACGGGCGGCATCCCGGAGGTCGTGGAAGACGGCGTGACGGGCTGGCTGGTGCCGATCGAGCAGGTGGAGGACGGCACGGGCATACCGCTCGATCCGGAAAAGTTCGTGGCTGACATGGCGGCGGCCCTGAACGAGGCGTTGTCTGACCCGGCGCGCCTCAGCCGCTTCGGCGAAGCCTCGCGGCGGCGCGCGGAGGACCACTTCTCCTGGCGCGCCATCGGCGAGCGGACCATGGCGTTCTATCGAAAGGTGTTGGACCGGTGAACCACGAGGTCTTGCGGTTCGAGGACGTGCGCTTGACCCGCGGGCCGAAGACCATCCTGGACGGGATCGACTGGTCGGTCCGCGAAGGCCAGCATTGGGTCATGTTGGGGCCGAACGGCGCGGGCAAGACCACGCTGCTGCAGATCGCCGCGACCCGCCTGTTCCCCACCAGCGGCCAGGCTTGGGTGTTGGGGGAGCGGTTGGGCCGCGTGGATGTTTTCGAGTTGCGCTCACGGGTCGGTTTCGCCTCGGCCGCGTTGGCCGGGCGCATCCCGCTGGGTGAAAAGGTGTCCGATGCCGTGGTCACCGGCGCGTACGGAGTGACCGGCCGGTGGCGGGAGGCTTACGAGGCGGGGGACGAGGCGCGGGCGAGCGACCTGATGGCCGCGTTCGACGTGATCGGGCTGGCGGACCGGACCTTTGGGACCTTGTCGGAGGGCGAGCGCAAACGGGTGCAAATAGCGCGCGCGTTGATGGCGGACCCGGAGATTCTGCTGCTGGACGAGCCGTCCGCCGGGCTGGATCTGGGCGGCCGCGAGGAACTGGTCGCCGCTTTGGCGGAGCTGGCCGGCGATCCGCGTTCGCCGGTGATGGTGCTGGTCACACACCATCTTGAGGAGATTCCGCCGGGTTTCAGCCACGGCGCGCTGATGCGTGATGGGCGGTTCACGGCGAGCGGCGAGTTGGCGGAGACTCTGACGGACGCCAACCTTTCGGCGGCCTTCGGGATGCCGCTCCAAGTCACCGCGACTGGCGGGCGTTGGGGCGCGGTGGCGAGCCTGTAACCTGGTGGGTGAACGCGGCCGAATAGCCGCCAGAATCCGGGCTTGCGAGCCGATCGGGGTGGTCTGAGCGGGTTTGGCAGCGCCGTGGGGGCGCGGGAGTTGGTGTGGTGTCGGAACTGTCGAATGGAAGGCCGAGGCGATGGCGGAGTGGTTGTGGCTGTGGTGGCTGATCGGGGCCTTGTTGTTGGGCGTGGTAGAGATGATGACGGTCGACTTCACCTTCTTGATGTTGTCCGTTGGCGCCTTGGCGGCGGCGGGCGCGGCTTGGCTGCACGCTCCGTGGTGGGTGACGGTGATCGTGTTCGCGGTCGTGTCTGTGGTGATGCTGGCGACGGTCCGCCCGCTGTTGCTGCGCTTCCTCAAAGTCAAGGCTGACACCCGGCCCGTCAGCGGCGCCGCCGCGCTGGTCGGCAAGCCCGCGGAGGCGGTCACGGCGATCGACGAGCACGGGGGCCGGGCGAAGATCGGCGGGGACGTGTGGACCGCCCGGCTCGAAGGCGAAGGGGTGGTGCCGCCCGGCACCGAATTGGTGGTCACTGCGATCGACGGCGCCACCTCGGTGGTAGCCCCGGTCAACAACGAGAGGTGAATCATGGACTTTGCAAACGACTTCGACGGCAG
Organism: Bifidobacteriaceae bacterium; assembly: GCA_031281585.1. Classification (NCBI taxonomy): domain Bacteria; kingdom Bacillati; phylum Actinomycetota; class Actinomycetes; order Bifidobacteriales; family Bifidobacteriaceae; species Bifidobacteriaceae bacterium. The sequence continues at coordinate 57,286 of JAITFE010000100.1, forward strand.
CACCGTTGTGGTCACGGTCTTCGCGATCGCGGTTGTGATCTTCGCGTTGGTGGTGCTGAAGAAAGCGATCCGGATTGTCCCTCAGACCCAGGCCTGGCTGGTTGAGCGGCTGGGCCGCTATCAGCGCACCATGGAGGCCGGGCTGCGTTTGCTGGTGCCCTTCGTGGACCGCGTGCGGGCCATGGTCGACCTGCGCGAACAGGTCGTGTCCTTCCCGCCGCAGCCGGTCATCACCTCCGACAACCTGGTGGTGTCCATTGACACCGTCATCTACTTCCAGGTCACCAACCCGGTGGCCGCGGTCTACGAGATCGCGAACTACATCACCGGCATCGAGCAGTTGACTGTGACAACGCTGCGTAACGTGATCGGCTCCATGGACTTGGAGCAGACGCTGACCAGCCGCGACCAGATCAACGGGCAGTTGCGCGGCGTGCTGGACGAGGCGACGGGACGCTGGGGCATCCGCGTGCAGCGGGTGGAGCTCAAGGCGATCGACCCGCCCGCCTCCGTCCAGGACTCGATGGAGAAGCAAATGCGGGCGGAGCGGGACCGCCGCGCCGCCATCCTGACTGCGGAGGGCATCAAGCAGTCGCAGATTCTGAAGGCGGAGGGCGAGAAGCAGGCGGCCATCCTGACCGCCGAGGGCCAGGCTCAGGCTTCGATCCTCAAGGCCCAAGGTGATTCGCGGGCCATCCTGCAGGTGTTCGAGGCGATCCATGAGGGGGACGCGGACCCGAAGCTGCTGGCCTACCAGTATTTGCAGATGCTGCCGCAGCTTGCCCAGGGCGCCAGTTCGAAGCTGTGGATCATCCCGGCGGAGTTCACGGACGCGCTGGCGGGTATGGGGAAGGCGTTCGCCCCGGGCGGGGACGGGCCGGGCCCGCGCCAGCCGACCGCTGCCAGCCGGGCGCTGGCGAAGCTGGCCTTCCAGGACATCGCGCTGGAGGACCCCGCGGAGGCGTTGCGCCGGGCGCAAGGGGCGGCCAACGCCGCGACCTCGGACGCCAGCCAGGCGGGCACCGGCTCCGGCGTGCCCTTCAATCCGGCTTATGAGGCGGGCCAGGCGCCGAGCGTGCCCCCGCCCCTGGACCAACCGATCGTCCCGCCGCGCCCCGCGCCGGGCGAAGGCGACCCCTACCAGGGCCGCCACGAGGGACCGTACGCCTTCTGACACCGGGAAATAGGTACCGTCCCCATTTTCTTGGCAAGACGGAATGGCGCTTGACGTTACGTTGCCTTGGTACTGTTACACGGCATCGTCCACCGCTTAGGTGCCGTTGTCCTGCTGATCAGCCCCAAGCCCAGGAGTGCCATGCTGACAAGTCTGTTGCGCGAATACTTGAAGCCCTATCGCGGCGCGGTCGCGGTGATTGTGGTGTTGCAAGCGCTGCAGGCGGGCGCGAACCTCTACCTGCCGTCGCTGAACGCCGACATCATTGACGACGGCGTGGCCGTGGGTGACACCGGCTACATTGTCGCGACGGGCGGATGGATGCTCGGCGTCTCGTTCGCGCAGGTGATCGCCGTGGTGGTGGCGGTGTTCCTGGGGTCGCGGACCGCCATGCGGCTGGGCCGGGACCTGCGCCAAGCGTTGTTCGACAAGGTCATGGGGTTCTCCGCGAGGGAACTGGCCCGCTACGGGCCGCCATCGCTCATCACCAGGACCACCAACGACGTCCAACAGGTCCAAATGCTGGTGCTGATGACGCTTGTCATCCTGATTTCGGCGCCCATGACCATGATTGGCGGGGCCGCCATGGCGGTGCGCCACGACGCGGTGCTGTCCAGTCTGATCCTGGTCATCCTGCCGCTGGTGATCGTGTTTGTGGCCCTGCTGCTGAGGCACATGAATCCGCTGTTCAGGGCCATGCAGAAGGCCATCGACTCGGTCAACCAGGTGCTCCGCGAGCAGATCGACGGGAGCCGCGTCATCCGGGCCTTTGTGCGGGAGCCCTACGAGGAGGAGCGGTTCGACGGCGTCAACAAGCGCCTCACCAAACTGCAGATGTCCGTCGGGTACACGTTCGCGCTGATGTTCCCGTTCGTCATGCTGTTGATGAACCTGACCTCCGTCGCGGTGATCTGGTTCGGCGGCCACCGGGTCGAATCGGGCGCCATGGAGGTGGGCGGGCTGACGGCCTTCATCACCTACCTGATGCTGATCCTGATGAGCGTGATGATGGCCTCCATGATGTTCTTCTTCGTGCCACGGGCGCAGGCGTGCGCGGAGCGCATCCAAGAGGTGTTGAAGACCCGCAGCACGGTGGTGGAGGCGGCGGAGCCTGTGCGCGAGTTCAGCAAACCGGGGCACTTGAGGATGGAGGCGGCCTCCTTCCGCTATCAGGGCGCGGAGGCGCCCGTCCTGACCGACATCTCCTTCGACGCGGCGCCCGGCCAGGTCACGGCGGTAATCGGTTCGACCGGGGCGGGCAAGACCAGCCTGGTCAACTTGATCCCGCGCCTGTTCGACGCGACGTCCGGCCGGGTCCAGGTGGGCGGGGTGGACGTGAAAGACCTCGACTTGGACATGCTGTGGGGCTCGATCGGCTTTGTGCCGCAACAGGCCTACCTGTTCTCCGGCACGGTGCGGACCAACTTGGAGTACGGGCGGCCAGGCGCCACCGAAGAGGAGCTGTGGGAGGCGCTGGAGATCGCCCAGGCCGCCGAATTCGTCCGCGAGTCGCCCGACGGGCTGGAGATGGAGATCGTCCAGGGCGGCACCAACCTTTCCGGCGGACAGCGCCAACGCCTGTCGATCGCCCGCGCCGTCATCCGCAAACCCTTGATTTACGTGTTCGATGACGCGTTCTCGGCCTTGGATTTCGCCACCGACGCGCGGCTGCGGGCCGCGCTGGCACCCATCACGAGGCAATCCACCGTGGTGCTGGTCGCCCAACGGGTCGGCACCATCATGGAGGCCGACCAAATCCTGGTGTTGGACGCCGGGCGGGTGGTCGGGATCGGGAAACACCGCGACCTGCTGAAGACCTGCCCAACGTACCGGGAGATCGTGGAGTCCCAAATGAGCTTGGCGGAGGCGGCATGAGCGGCGACGGCGGCGGGGACCGCGGGATCAAAGGCGGCGGGCCCGGTTCGGTCGGGGCGAGCGCCGGGGCCAAGGCGGGCGCCAAGGCCGGGGCGAAAGGCCTGCCGCCCGCGCCCGTCCGGCCGCCCCAGCGTCCGCCCGGACCTGGTGGACCCGGTGGGCCGGGCGGCCCCGGCGGCAGGGTCATGCCCGGCGCGAAGGCGCTGCACTTCCGCGAGTCGGGGATCCGGTTCCTAGGCCTGCTGCGGCCCGAGCGGCTCAGGATCGCCCTGGCCGTCGCGTTGACCATCGTCTCGGTGGGCATGGGCGTGGTGGGGCCGAAGATCCTCGGCCAAGCGACCAACCGCGTGTTCGAGGGCTTCATCGGCAAGATGATGGGCGACCAGTTGGTGGGCGCGGGCGTGCTCAAAGAGGGCCAGACCCTGCCGAAGGCGGATGTCATGAAGCTGCTGGAGCAATTCAGCCAGCAGCCGCCGCCCGGCGCGCCGAAGATCAACCAGAATCTGTTGGACATGCTCGGGGCGATGGATTTCACCGCCGGGGTGGGGGTGGACTTCCACGCCTTGGGCATGATCCTGATCGGCGTGATCGTGATCTACCTGGGTTCGGCGCTGCTGGGCTACGTCCAGGGCATTTTGACGGCCCAGATCATCCAGAACTCCATGTACCGGCTGCGCCGGGAAGTGGAGGCGAAGCTTGGCCGGCTGCCGCTGAAGTACTTCGACGACCAGCCGAAGGGCGAGGTGCTCTCCAGGGTCACGAACGACATCGACAACGTTGGCCAGACCCTGCAGCAGACCATGACCCAGCTGATGTTCGCGGTGTTCAACCTGATCGGGATCCTGGTCATGATGCTGACCATCTCGTTCTGGCTGACCCTGATCGCCCTGGTCTCCATCCCGCTGGCCGGCATCATCACGGCGGTGATCGCGAAGCGCGCGCAGCCGCAGTTCGTCAAACAGTGGGCCTCCACGGGGGAGTTGAACACCCACATCGAGGAGATGTACACGGGCCACGCCGTCGTCAAGCTGTTCGGCCACCGCGCCGCCGCCGAACAGGAGCTGCGGGACCGCAACCGGGAGCTTTACGAGGCGTCCTTCAAGGCGCAGGCCATCTCGATGGCGATCCAACCGGTCATGATGTTCGTCTCCAACCTGATGTACGTGGTCATCGCGGTCCTGGGCGGCCTCCGCGTCGCGTCCGGGTCCATGTCCTTGGGCGACGTGCAGGCTTTCATCCAGTACTCGCGGCAGTTCGGCCAGCCCGTGGGCCAAATCGCGTCGATGATGAACCTTCTGCAGTCCGGGGTCGCGTCGGTGGAGCGCGTCTTCGAGTTGCTCGATGCCGAGGAGCTCAGCCCCGATCCCGCGTCGCCGGAGCGTTTGGACCGGTTTGGGGGACGGGTCGACTTCAACGACGTCGAGTTCTCCTACGACCCGGACAAGCCGCTGATCGAGGGGCTGCGGCTGTGGGCCAAACCCGGCCAGACGGTCGCGATCGTGGGTCCGACTGGCGCCGGGAAGACCACGCTGGTCAACCTGCTGGAGCGGTTCTATGAGATCGAGGGCGGATCGATCACGTTGGACGGCGTGGACATCCGGGACCTGGCGCGGTCCGATTTGCGGTCTCTGATGGGTATGGTGCTGCAGGACGCGTGGCTGTTCTCCGGGACCATCTACGACAACATCCGCTATGGGCGGCTGGACGCCACCGAGGAGGAGGTGCTGGCGGCGGCCAAGGCCGCCTACGTGGACCGGTTTGTGCACGGCCTGCCGGACGGCTACCAGACGGTGATCGAGGACGAGGCGTCCAACATCTCGGCCGGCGAACGCCAGTTGCTGACCATCGCGCGCGCGTTCTTGGCCGACCCGGCCATCTTGATTCTGGACGAGGCCACGTCCTCGGTCGACACCCGCACGGAGGTCCTGGTGCAGCAGGCCATGAACAAGCTGCGCCACGGGAGAACCTCATTCGTGATAGCCCACCGCTTGTCGACCATCCGCGACGCGGACGTGATCGTGGTCATGGAGCACGGCGCGGTCGTGGAAAAGGGCGACCACGAGGAGCTCCTGGCGGCCAAGGGCGCCTACTGGCGCCTCTATCAGTCTCAATTCGCGGGCGGAGTCGAGGGCTGAAGGCCTGAGCCGGCTCGCGCGACCGGCGGCGAACCGCCGTTGGCCGGCTCGGGCCGCCGCGCCGCCACGCGCCGGACGGCCTCCGCGAAAACGGTTGGCGGGCTCGCCTTGATGAGGTATTCGGCGGCGCCGGCGCGCATGGCCTCGCCCAGGCGGCCGTCCGTCTCAAACACGGTCACCACCAGCACCTCGGTCTTGCGGCCGGCGCGGACCGCGTCGGCCAGGACCTGCCCGGTGGCCCACACGCCGCCCCGCCCCGGCATCTCCAGATCCATCATGACCACGTCCGGGGCGGTCTCAATGGCGAGGCGGACCGCCTCCTCGCCGGTCCCGGCCTCGCCGATCACGGCGATGTCCGGGTTGGAGTTGAGCAGTTCGACCAGGCCGCGCCGGACTATGGGGTGATCGTCCACCACCAACACTTTCACCGCCGAGAGCAGTTTCTCCTGGCCTGGCGGGGCCACCGCCGGGACGGTCTGGCGCACGTCCCCGACGGTGACCCGCAACAGCGAGCCCCGCCCGTCGGGCCGGGGGCCGAACTCGACGGCCCCGCCCAGAACGGCCACGCGGTCGCGCAGGCCGGAAAGCCCGAACCCCCCGTCCTTGGGGGCGCGGCCGCTGGGCCCAACGCCATCGTCCGCCACCTCGATCCGAAGAGCGGTGCCGAACATGGTCATCGTGGCGAGGACGTGGGCGGCCCGGGCGTGTTTGCGGACGTTCGCCAGGCCCTCCTGCAACGACCGGATGGCGAGCATGCGCAACGGCAGCCCCAAGTCGTCCGGGATGTCGATGTGGGTTCTGACCGAGATGCCGGTTTCGCGCGAAAACCGGCGCGCCAAGCTGGTGAGGGCCTGATCGAGCGGTCCCTCCACGTCCAGCCGGGCGCCTTCCGCGACCAGGGCGCGGGCGGCGGCCAGGGCCTCGTGGGCGGAGTCCGTGATGACCGCCAAGTCGAACGCCAGCCGGGCGCCCTTGACCCCGCGGTCCAGCCGGCTGTAGGGGGCGGTCGGCTGCGGGGCCGGCTCTCGGCCTCCAACGCGGGGCCCGCCCCGCAGGTCGGCGGGCGCGGGAAATCGAGTGGGGCCTTTGAGCTGGCGCGTGCGCAGGCGGTCCGCCGTCATGATGATCCCGACCAGCGACTGCGCAATGGTGTCGTGGATCTCGCGGGCGATCCGTTGGCGCTCATGCAGCGCCCCGGCGTCCCTCTCCGCCGCAGCGAGCTGCGTCTGGATTCGCTTCAGCGCGACCTCGGCGTTCCGCCGCTCCGCCTCCCAACGCCACGAGCTGTTCAGCCAAGTGGCCGTGAGGAGCGCGAAGATGGCGGCGCAGACCTCGGCCATGATCGCGGACAACACGCCCCGCGTGAGGCCCAGGCTCACGCCGAGGAGGACCAAGACCGCGCCCAGGCCCGCCACCAGCGCGCGGGCGGAGGGGCCTCGCCCGGCGGCGGTGAGCAGGACTGACATCAGCGGCACTTGCAGCAAAGCCGCCATGGGCGTGAGCGCCGTCATCGCGGCGAGCATCACGGCGCCGCCCAAGGTCATGGTCCACCAGCGGGCGGACGAGCCGACGGGCGCCCACGGAATCTGCTGGCGCACCGTCACGGTGTAAAGGAGGATGAGCGCCAAGGCCAGCGCGGCGAGGGCGCACGCCTTTTGAACGGTGCGCCCCTCAACCGGGCCGTCGAGGAAGCCCAAGACGACCACTCCGACCAGGATCCCGGCCATGGCCCAGTGAAACGCGGGCTTTGCCCCCGCCAACCAGTTCCGGTAGGACGTTTCCGCGTCGCGGGGTCTGGGCGCGTACGCCGCCAACGTGGCGACCATGGCGGCGATGATCATCAGGAACGCGGGCCAGGGCGGGTTCCACAGGCGATGCGCGAACAGGTCGAAGCCGGCCGCCATGCCCAGCATGGCGGCGACCAGCACGTCCCACAGCCGTGCTTGCGCCAGCGGCAAGTCAATCACAGGTTCGGACGGGGGGTCCGTTCTCGACATGGGGGCCTTTCGATCTGGGGCTTGAAGAATTGGCCGGCGCGGCCTGGCCGTGTCGCCGTGCCAAGACGTCCGGTTTTCAGCTCTTCAATTCGACCAGCTTAGTCTGGCGTTCGGTGATGCGGCCGTGTTCGGCGCGGGGGTCGTCCGGCCCGGCGCCTTCGGTCTGGATGCACACCAAGACCCTGGGGCCGGACCCCAACAGTGAAAGATGATGGTCGGCCGCCTCCGGCAAGACGGCGGGGATGTCGACGCTTCAGAGTTCCCTCAGGCCATCGGTCAAGCTCAGACCGGTGACGGTTCCCTGGTCGTCCGCCACGTAGGCGACGGTCTCGCCGAGGCTCAGCAGCGAACCGTTCTCCCCCAAGTCGTGGTTGGCCGTTTCCGCGCCGGACTTCCAGTCACGCAGGATCAAGGCGTCGCGATCATTGGCCTTGGTGACGATCAAGCCCTGGGGGCCGCGCTGGAGGGTCTCATTCGCCGTTGACCACAGTTCCTCGCCGGTGCGCACGTCAACGAAACCCGCCTTGGCCAGGACCCACCATGCGCCGGTGACGGAGTTGTGAAGGGAGAAGCTGGTCTCGGCCCCGGCCGCGCGCCAGAGCGGCTGATTCAGCTGAAGCGGGTCGTAAGCGACCAACTCTTTGCCGCGGCCTTGGAACAACGCGACGCCGTCGCTGAAACTGAGCCACTCCGAACCTTGGGCGTTCTCCTGGAGGGAGACGATCTCGCCCGCGCCGTTGACGGTGGCGAGGACAATGGCTGCGTCGGCGTAGTCGGAGTCCTGGCGGGCCTGGATCAAGGCCAAACCGCCGGACGCCCTGATGTTCGCGAAGATCCGCACGGCCGGGTCCCAGCCGAACGCGTCGGCCAAGGTGACGCGCCATTTCTCGGCCGCTGTCGTCAGATCGAGCGCCACCAGCGCGTACAGGGGTTGGGCGGGCTCGCCGGACGCGGAATCCGGCCGCTCTAATTCCCCTATGTCGATCACGAACGACGAATACAGGTCGTCCGTGCCGCTGATCAGGGCGGTGTCGTCATCCATGAAGCCGACGAATTCGGATCTGGCGAATCCGGCGCCCATCACGTCCGTGGTGGAGATGGCCTGGCCCAACGTGGGCTGCTCGGTGATGCTGCGCACCCGCTCTGCGGCCGCGGTAGACACCCCGCCGGCGCCTCCGCCCGGCGCCGGCGCCTGGTCGCGCGAGCCGGCGAACCACACCACGCCGCCTCCCGCCAGCGCCAACACCGCGACCACGCCGATCGCCAGATGCAGCCTCTTTTTCCGGCGCCGCCCGCCCAAAGTCGCGCCAGGCGCCGCCGGTTCGCCTCCGGAAGGGTATTGCCCAGCCCACCCCGCCGATGCCGCCGGGCCGCCAGCCGCCGCGCCCCCGGTTCCGTACGGGCCCGCCCAGCCGGACGATGCCGCCGAGACGCCAGCGGCCGCGCCGGCGCTTCCGTACGGGCCCGCCCAGCCCCCGTGCGCAGCTGGGCCGCCTGTTTGAGCGCCCGCGCTTCCGTATGGGCCACCCAACCCCGCCGAAGTTGTGGGACTCCGAGCCCAGCCCGCCGGCGTTGTGGGCGGCGCCATCCCCGGAGGCGCGAATTGGCTGGCCGCCGGGGGCGGCCCCGGCGTTGGCGTGGCGTGTGGTGCCCAAGCGGCCGGGCTGGGTCCGGCCGCGCGGGCGGCGAGCGCCCAGGCGACATCGGGCCTGCCAAGGCTGTGCAGCCAAGCGGCCAATTCGGGGGACAGGTTCGGATGAGAGGCGACGGCTGGCGCCAAGGCGGGGTAGGCCGTGGCGATGCGGGCCAATTCGGCGGCGTCAAGAGAGCGATCGGCCAACCGCAGCGCCGCGGCGTCTTGGCCTTGTGCGGGGTAAGACACGAGACCTCCTGTGAGACTCGTTGAGTTGAGGGCTCTACGCGACTCTAGCAGCCGTCTGCGGCCGCCGCGTCGCGGCGGGAGCGCAACTCGAAGTAGATCGCCAGCGCCAGGAGGCAGCCGCCCGTGGCCAGCAGGGACGCGAGCCACGGCACGGCGGAGACTTCTCCGCTGCGGGCGAAGACCTCGAAGACGGTCACCCCGATGGATCCGGCGGCCACAAAGGTGGGCGGGCGCCAGCGCCGCAAGGCCCCGAGGACCATGAAGGCGAGCGCCAGGACCAGCACCATGATGGCCCGCCAGGTCAGCGGGTCGGTGCCGACGGCCAACGTGGACGGGCCCAAAGTCGCGGCCACGCCTGGGGTGACCGCCCAGGCGCGCGAGCCGAGCCACCCCCTGACCGCCCAGCCGGCCGCGAACAGCGCCAAACCGAGCGGCAACGCGAAAACCTCGACCCGCAGTTGGCGGGTGGACCAGCCGGCTATCCCGACCGCCAGGGCGACCAGCCAGATGCTCCAGAACGGCGGGAGGGCCAGCCGGCCGCCGCTCCCCGGCAGCGCGCGCGGGGCGCCGTCGGCGTCCGGCAAGCCGCCATCCGCCAACCCGGACGGGCGGCCCGGCCGCGCGGACCAGAAGGTCAGCCCCAAGAAGACGGTCATGGCCAGCCACATGGCGGCCACCACGAACCAGGTGAAGCGCATTGAGCAGACCGGCACTGCGGCGGCCAGGGCGAACGCGCCGAACACCCACAACCGGGTGTCAGCGGTCCGGCGGGCGAACAGGCCGCCCGTCAGGGCCAGTCCGGCCGCCGCCGCCACGCCGATCAGTGCGGCTATGGCGAACAGCGCGCTGGGATAGGGCTGCAACGGCCGAAAGACGGCCAGTTCGTCCGGGAAGGGCGGCACGCGGCCCACCATCAGGGCCAGATTGACCAGTCCCGCCACCGGCGCCAACGCCACCAATCCGAACGCGCGGCGCAGGTGTTCAAAGGACGCCGCCAGCGCCAACGCCAGCACGCCGAGGGCCGCCAGTTCAAGGCCCCGCAGCAGCGGGTCCGTGCCCACGAACTCGAGGATCAGGCTGGGGGCGACGGCCAGCCAGGCGCCCGGCACGGCCAACGCGAGCATGGACCGGTGCCGGTGCGCCAACGCGCCGCCAATGCCCGCCGCAGCCAGAGCCGGCGGCAGGGTGTACGCCTCGACCAGACCCACGTCCCCCAGCACCAGGGCGCTCCACAGGACCACGCAGGCCATGGCGCCGGAGTACCACCAGGCGTGGGCGCTGCCGGCGCGCGCGGCGGCCACCCCGGCGGAAGCGGCGCAGGCGAGGGCGGCGGTGGCCAACACGGTGGTAGCGCCCGTGACGGGCCACCCGACCGCCATCAGGACGGCGATCAAGCCGACCGCGCCGCCGCTGACTATCAGGGCGGCGCCGACGCCTCGGCGCTCCGCGACCCCGGCGGGGACGGGTGTGGGGGCTGGCGGCCTGCGCAGCCAGAGGCCGCCCATCGCGGCTGCGGCGCTCACCACCGCCACCAGCGGGAACAGCCACACCGACCCGGAACCAGGGGTGAGGAGCGCGAGCGTGGTGACCATGGTCAGCGCCAAACTGCCCACCGCGACGGCCGTAGCCAGCACCTTGACCGCCAAGGGCAACGCGCGGCGGCGAACCAGCGCCGCCGTCAGCGCCAGCACGGTCATGCTCAAGGCCCCGCCCATGCCCGTCCAGGTGCGGTCAAACAGCAAGTCAACGGCCGTGACGCCGAAGAGCGCGGCCGCGAACACCGCCAGCACGGACCAGGTCCGGGGCGCCGGGCGCGGGAAGGTGGTCAGGACCGCGACGGCCAGGCACACAATGATTGTGAGGAGGCTGAAAGGCGCCGGTCCGTCGGTGTAGCGCTCCAAGGCCGCCATGGCGAGTGTGGCGAAGGGCACGCACGCGACCGCGGTCAAGACGGGCCAGGCGGTGGGCCTGAGGGAGAAGCCGGTGGCCAAGACCGCCGCCGGCACAACCAGCGCGCCCACCGCCAGAAGCGGGTCGGTGTCCACGCACACCAGGGCGAGCGGCAGCGCGAGCGCGAAGGCCGCGGCCCTGGCGCTGACGGCCACATAGCGGTTGAAGCGCGGCCGCCTCCCCGGCGCCAGAACGGCACCGGCCGCTATCCCGCTGAGGCCCAGGGAAGCCAACGCCAGGGTGGCGAAAGCCCAACCGGGCGGCACGTCAGGCAACGCGACCCAACAAGCCAAGCACGCGGCCCCAGCCGGGAGGAAGGCCCAGCCGGCGGCGCGTCGCAGCCAGAGGGGGGAGCGGACCAGGGCGGTCAGAGCCGCCGCCGCCGCCGGCACGGACCAGCCCATGATCTCCGGCGTGGACGGCGTGGCGAAGGAGGCAGGCACGCCGAGCAGCGCCTGGAAGCTCTGAAATGCCAAAGTGGGCAAGCTGATGGCCAACAGCCCCAGGAACGCGCCGGCTGCGAGCGGCCCCGTGACTTGCGGGGCCGGCGCGAGGCGCGCCGCGACGGCGCACAACAACCAGACCGCCAGGGCGCCGAACAAGCCGAGCGACCAGGCCTCCTCCACCGGCAACTCGAAGGCGCTGAAGACCAATTCCGCGCCGGCCAACACCAGCGCCACGCCGGACGCGGGCAGCCAGCGGGCCCGCCGCTCCTGGCCGAGCGCCAAGGCCGTCGGCGCCACGAGCAGCCAAATGAGGGCGGCCAGGGGATCGGCCCAGGTGCCCACGGCGGCCAAGCCTGCGACGGCCAGGGCGCCCGCGCCCATGACCGCGAGCAGCGCCCGCTCCAGCCGGCCGTCCTCGATCTTCCGGCCCAGGGCCGCGATCAAGGCGAAGACGATTGCGGCGATCGCCGCGACAAGCAGGTTCTCCGCCCCGTAGTGTGGGCGGTCACCCAGCGCCCAGGCCGGCAGGAAGACCGCCGCGAACGGGGCCGCGAGCAGCCCGGTCATCCGCCAGGCCCGCAACCCCAGCCGCCCGGCTAGGTAGATCAAAGCGGCCAGGACAAACAGCGAGACGCCCGAGGATCCCGCTTGCAGCGCTCGGCCTTGGATGTCGCCAATCGCGAGCGTCCAGGTGAGCAGGGCGAGGGCGGCCGCCACGCCCGCCACCGCCTCAGCCGTGGAGGTCATCTGCCGCAGCTTTAGGAACAGCGCGCCGGCGCCGGCCGCCACCGCCCCCACCGCCAAGGAGATGACGCGGGCGGACCAGCCGAGGTCGGGAATGAAGAACGCGAAGCCGACCGCCGAGGCCGCCACCAGCAAAGCGCCCACCAAAGCCAAGGCCGTGGTGGGCGTCCACTGCGAGGCTGGTTTGGCCGCTGCGGGCGGCCAGGGCGCGGGGCCGGGGTACGGTACTGGCGGGACTTGGGGAAAGGGCTGGGCGAACGGCATCGGCGGCGGGGCCGGGGCTCCCAGGAGCGTGGCGATGAGCGCCGACCGTTCGTTCAAAAGCTGCGTGGCGGCGGAAGAGCCGGCCTTGAGGGCGGCGTCTGCGGCGACGGAGAGGTTGGCCAGTTTGAGCCCGGACGCGCCGGACGCCTGCAGCCCGCAGGTGGCGCAACGACTGGTCGTCAACGGCGACCTGCAATTGGGGCACTTGGACCAGTCCGTCAGGCGGACCGGGGAGTCCGGGAGGGCCATGGGGCAAGTCTAGGCTCGGGCCTGACGCGAGGCGTAGCCCTCAAGGCGGGGGTGGACAGACCAGGCGGTGCCGCCACCTGGTGGTAGAGTCGGGCTTTCTGCCGTCCCGAAGCCCAGGAGCCCGCCATGCGCACGGTTGTGATCACAGGAGCGAGCGACGGAATTGGCGCGGCCGCGAGCGAACAGCTGGCGGGCGGCGACCTGAGGTTGGTGCTGGTCGGCCGTTCGGCGGCGAAGACGAAGGCCGTCGCGGCCAGAACGGGCGCGGAATGGCATGTCGCGGACTTTGAGCAATTGGAGCAGGTGCGCGGCCTGGCCGACGCGCTGAGGGCGTCCTGCGACCGGATCGACGTGCTGGCCAACAACGCGGGCGGGATCTTTTCGGGTCCCGCCAAGACGGCGGACGGATTCGAGAAGACGTTCCAGGTCAACCACCTGGCGCCGTTCCTGCTGACCCACCTGCTGCTGGACCGGATCCTGGAGGCGGGCGGGGCGGTGGTCAACACGGCGTCCATCGCCGCGCGGCTCTACAGCCGCCTCGATTTTGACGACCTGCAAGGCTTTGGCGATTTCCGGCCGACCAGGGCGTACGGCGACTCGAAACTGGCGAACATCTTGTTCGCCAAGGGGCTGCACAGCCGCTATGCCGATCAGGGCCTCTCGGCGGTCGCGTTCCACCCGGGGGACGTCGCCACCAACTTCGCCTCTGACACGGACAGCTTCTTCCGGCGGGTCTACCACAGCCCGCTGAAGGCGACCCTGATTCCCGCCCGCAAGGGCGGGGCCAACCTCGCGCATTTCATCACGGGCCAGCCGGGCAGGGACTGGACCTCCGGCGAGTACTACGGCTCCCGCCGAACCGTGAGCCGAACCAACCGGAAGGCTTATGACCCGGCGGTCGTGGACCGGCACTGGCAGGTCAGCTGCGAACTCCTGGGGATCTGAGAAGGCGAGGGAGCCGCTACAACTCGCCTCTCAGGTACTCGGCCAAGTAGGGCAGCTCGAAGGCCAGTTCACCCCGACGCGGCGAGGCGATCACCTTGGCAGCGAGCAGCCGGGACCGGGTCTGCTGGACGCTGTCGCGCGAGTAGCCCAGGCGCTGGGCGATTGCGTCGACCGCGCTCGGGCCGGTATCCACCGACATGGCGCGAAGAAACTCGACGTCGCGGGCGGACAGCGGGGCGAGGCTCGGCTCGAAGACGGTGCTCGCCAGGGCTTTCCTGGAATTGGCGATGGCCAGTTCCACGATTGGGGCGTCGATCGACTCCGCCTCTCCGGCGAAGTCAAGCAGGTAGTAGCCGATGAGTTGCAGCAGATACGGATAGCCGAGTGTGGCCTCCGCCGCTCGTTGGAAATCCTCTGCCGACATCGACTTGCCCAGGCTTCGGAACTCTTTGACGTAGAGGCTGACTATCTCGTGAACCGGGATGGGCTCAAGACGGAACTTGCTGGCGCGGTTCAGGAAAGTCAACACCTGGTCGTTCAAGAGTCGCGAAACCGCAGTCGGCAGCCCCGCCATGGCGATCGCGATGTTCTTGCCCTCGCCAACCAACTCCTGATAGGTCGTGACCAGCTTCCGCAATTCAGGCGACGATGCGGTGACTTCGTCAACCAGGAGCACCACGCCAAGGCCGCGCTCGGCCAAGGCGTCGCAGAGCAGTCCCAGTTTCACTCGGAAGCCGTAGCTGTTTTGCGTGTGGTCGTTGAACGTAAGGCCCACGGAGAAGCCGAGCGCGCCGACGTTGAAACCCTTCAGCGGCTTACCTTTCGGCACACGCTTCATCCCGTTGGCCTGAATGACTTCCAAGAGCTCGTCGAGCAGTCCGTCGTCGGCGGTCGCCTTGGCGGCGACGAACCCGAATTGTTCTGCCTGCGCGGCCAACTCGAGCAGGAGGGCGGTCTTGCCCATCCCCCGCTGCCCGGTGAAGAGCAAGGCCCGGTTCGGGTGTCCGCCCGGCCCCTGGAGGCCCTTGGCGAAGGCCGCGATTTCCCGCTCCCGATCGACGAACCGGCTCGGCCGGTTGCCGAATGCTGGCGCAAAAGGCTCGGTCATGGTTCTCCCTTTGGTGGACTCGTCACCGCACAGGCTACAACATGGCGCATCGGTTCGTATCGGTTCGCGACACTTCGCATCAGTTCGTGACATTCGAGCCAGCACCTCGGCGTGGGGTAGTATGTGTACACGCATTCACACAACCTAGGGAGACCTTATGCGCGCTCTTGGCGTCCGCGAGTTCAGAACGCAGATAGCCAGCCTGATCGACGCGGGAGAAGCCGTGGAGGTGACCCGCCACGGGGACGCCGTGGCCGTCTTCCTCCCCACGGCCAGCTCTGGTCCCCGGTCCCCCGAGCGGTTTCTGCTCGCGGCTCAGGCGCTGGACGGGCAACTCGCCGACCTGGGGATTGACCCCGACGACTTGGTGGCGGAATTCGAGCAAGCCAGGCGGCCCGGCCGGTGACAACGGCCAGAGCGCTTGTTCTGGACTCCAACATCCTGATTCGGGCGGTCTTGGGGAAACGGGTGCGGGACATCATCGCCGGCCACTCGGAGCAAGTCGTCCTGTTGGCCCCCGCGGAGGCGTTTGAGGAGGCTGGGCGCCACCTGCCCGCCCTGCTCGCGAAACGGGGCGTTGACCCCGGCGTGGCGGCAGCGGCTGTGGCCGAATTGCCCGAACTGGTTCAACTCGTGGAACTGAAACACTACGAGCACCTGCGGGAGGAGGCGCTGGAGCGGATAGCCGTCCGGGACCCGGACGATTGGCCGGTGGTCGCGCTGGCGTTGGCGACCGGCGCGGCCGTCTGGACGGAGGACCAAGACTTCTTCGGATCCGGCGTGGCGACCTGGACCACCGACCGAGTCGAGTTGTGCCTGCGCAACGCCGGCGGATCCTGACAAGGGGCGGATTCGGGTGGCGGCGGCCACGGTAGGCTGGGCGGGAACAATCCTTTAAGGCCCGTCCAGTGAGGCGGGAAAGGAGGCCAGCCATGCCAAAGCGCCAAGACCTCAAGTCGGTCATGGTGATCGGGTCCGGGCCGATCGTGATCGGCCAGGCCTGCGAGTTCGACTACTCCGGCACGCAAGCGTGCCGGGTCCTCAAGGACGAGGGCCTGAGAGTGGTCCTGGTGAACTCGAACCCCGCGACCATCATGACGGATCCGGAGTTCGCGGACGCCACCTACATCGAGCCGATCGAACTAGCCGCGCTGACGGCCATCATTGAACGGGAACGACCCGACGCGCTGCTGCCCACCCTGGGCGGCCAGACGGCGCTGAACGCCGCCGTGGCGCTCGCGGAGGCGGGCGTCCTAGAGAGGTTCGACGTCGAGTTGATCGGCGCGAAAATCGACTCCATCAGGGCGGGGGAGGACCGCCAGGAGTTCAAGGACGTGGTCGAGCGCTCCGGCGCGGAGGTGGCCAGCAGTCGCATAGCGCACTCCATGGGGGAATGCCT
Source organism: Bifidobacteriaceae bacterium (assembly GCA_031281585.1). Taxonomy (NCBI): domain Bacteria; kingdom Bacillati; phylum Actinomycetota; class Actinomycetes; order Bifidobacteriales; family Bifidobacteriaceae; species Bifidobacteriaceae bacterium. The sequence goes on from JAITFE010000100.1 coordinate 73,454, forward strand.
GGCGGCGGCCGAGGAACTGGGCTACCCCATCGTGGTGCGGCCCTCGTTCACCATGGGTGGGCTGGGCTCCGGGATCGCCTACAACCCGGCGGACCTGGAGCGGATCGCCGGCGGCGGTCTCCAATACAGCCCCACCGCGGAAGTCCTGCTGGAAGAGTCCGTCATCGGCTGGAAAGAGTTCGAACTGGAGATCATGCGGGACCGCGCGGACAACGTGGTGGTGGTCTGCTCGATCGAGAACCTGGACCCGATGGGCGTGCACACCGGCGACTCGGTGACCATCGCCCCGGCGCTGACCCTGACGGACCGCGAATACCAGCGGCTGCGGGACATCGGGATCGCGGTGATCCGGGAAGTGGGCGTGGACACCGGCGGCTGCAACATCCAATTCGCGGTCAACCCGGACGACGGCCGGATCATTGTCATCGAAATGAATCCGCGCGTTTCCCGGTCCTCCGCTTTAGCGTCCAAGGCGACGGGCTTCCCAATCGCGAAGATCGCCGCCCGCCTCGCCATCGGCTACACGCTTGATGAAATCCCGAACGACATCACCGGTTCCACCCCCGCGAGCTTCGAGCCCGCCATCGACTACATTGTGACCAAGGCGCCGCGCTTCGCATTCGAGAAATTCCCGGCGGCGGACGACACGCTCACCACCACCATGAAATCGGTCGGCGAGGCGATGGCGATTGGGCGCTGCTTCACGGAATCTCTCAACAAGGCGATGCGGTCCATCGACAAGAAGGGCACAAGGTTCCACTGGTCCGGCCCAAAGCCAACCGCAGAGGAATTGGAGCGGTTGGTGGAGTCGCTCGCGCGCCCCACGGAGCACCGCCTGATCGACCTCCAACAGGCCGCCCGGTGGGGCGTGCCGGGGAAGCGTTTGGCGGCCGTGACCGGGATAGACCCCTGGTTTGTCGACCAGGTCGAGTTGATCAACGAGGTGGCCGCGCGCCTCGCGGGAGCGGAGGCGCTGGACCGCCGGACGCTCAAACTCGCCAAGCGGCATGGCTTCTCGGATGTTCAGATCGGCGAAATCAGGAACCTTTCGGAAGAGGCGGTGCGGGAAATCCGGCACGCTTTTGGGCTCAGGCCGGTTTACAAAATGGTCGACACGTGCGCGGGCGAATTCGCCGCCCGCACGCCGTACCTGTATTCCACCTATGACGAGGAAACCGAGGTGCGGCCCCGCAGGCGCCCGGCCGTGCTGATTCTGGGATCCGGCCCCAACCGGATAGGCCAGGGCATCGAATTCGACTACTCCTGCGTCCACGCCGCCCTCGCCCTGGGCGAGGACTATGAGACGGTCATGATCAATTGCAACCCGGAGACCGTCTCCACGGACTACGACATTTCCGGGCGCCTCTACTTTGAGCCGCTCACGTTTGAGGACGTTATGGAGATCTACGATGCCGAGCGGGCGGCCGGGCCTGTAGCCGGCGTCATCGTGCAATTGGGCGGGCAAACCCCCTTGAGCCTGTCGTCGCGTCTGGCGGAGGCCGGGCTGCCGATGTGGGGCACGCCGCCGGAAGCCATCGACGCGGCCGAGAACCGGGGGCTGTTCGGGCAGGTGCTCGCGGAAGCCGGGCTGCCGGCGCCGCAGTACGGGACGGCGCTGAGCGTCCCGGAGGCGGAACGGGTCGCGGAGCGGATCGGGTATCCGGTCCTGGTGCGCCCCTCCTACGTGTTGGGCGGGCGCGGCATGGAGATCGTCTACGACGTGGACCACCTGCGCGAATACATGGCCAAGGCGATCCCCGAAGGGGGTCGGGCGGACGCGCCCGTGCTGATCGACCGGTTCTTGGACCAGGCCATCGAGATCGACGTGGATGCCCTCTACGACGGCGAGGAGCTGTTCCTGGGCGGAGTCATGGAGCACATCGAGGAGGCGGGCATCCACTCCGGGGACAGCGCGTGCGTGCTCCCGCCGGTCACGCTGTCCAGCCGCGACCTGGAGAGGATCGAGCGCTCCACGGAGGCCATCGCCAAAGGCGTGGGCGTGCGGGGCCTGATCAACATCCAGTTCGCGCTGATGAGCGACGTGCTCTACGTGCTGGAGGCGAACCCCAGGGCGTCCAGAACGGTGCCGTTCGTGTCCAAGGCGACCGGAGTGCCGCTGGCGAAGGCGGCCTGCCTGATCATGGCGGGCGCGTCCATTGCGGACCTGAAGGCGGCCGGCCACCTCCCGGCCGCCTCCGCCGCGCTGGCCCTGGAGGTGGACCAGATCGCGGTGAAAGAGGCGGTGCTTCCGTTCGCACGGTTCAGGACCGCGGAGGGCAAGATCGTGGACACGGTGCTGGGACCGGAGATGCGCTCGACGGGGGAGGTCATGGGCCGCGACCCGCAATTCCCCACGGCGTTCGCGAAGTCGCAGGTGGCCGCGTTTGGCGGGCTGCCCAGGCGGGGCCGGGTCTTCGTGTCGGTGGCGGACCGCGACAAGCGGTCCATTTTGTTCCCCATCAAACGGCTGACCGAACTCGGCTTCGAGATCCTGGCGACCGAGGGGACCGCGTCGGTGCTGCGCCGCAACTCGATTCCCTGCCGGGAGGTGCTGAAAGTCTCCGAAGGGGAGGGCCGGGAGACGGTCGTGGACCTAATCCACGCCGGGGAGGTGGACATGGTGGTCAACACCCCCTCCGGGGCCGGGTCGCGGGCGGACGGCTATGAGATCAGGGCCGCCATCACCGCGATGGACCGCCCGATCGTCACCACCACCCAGCAGTTGGCGGCGGCGGTGCAGGCGATCGAAGCCCAACTGGCGGGGCCTTTGAGCGTGGCGCCGCTGCAGGGGGCGGGAGCGTGAACGCCTTCGCGAACCGGCTGCACGCCCAAATGGCCGGGGGCAGCCACCTGTGCGTCGGCATCGACCCCCACCCGTCCCTGCTGGCCGACTGGGGTCTGGCCGACACCCCGGAGAACCTGACGTTCTTTGGGCGGTCGCTGATCGAGGCGGGGTTGGCGGGCGGCGCGGCGGCGGTCAAACCGCAGTCGGCGCTGTTCGAGCGGCATGGGTCCCAGGGGATCGGCGCCCTGGAAAAGGTCTTGGATTTCGCCCGTGACGTCGGGATGCTGACCATTCTGGACGTCAAACGGGGCGACATCGGCTCGACAATGCGCGGCTACGCGGAGGCGTATCTGGGGGACGGGTCGCCGCTGGCGGCGGACGCGATCACCCTCAGCCCGTACCTCGGCTTCGGGTCGCTGCGGCCAGCCCTGGAACTGGCCGCGCTAAACGGGCGGGGGATCTTCGTGTTGGCGTTCACCTCAAACCCGGAAGGCGCCAGCGTGCAGCGGGCGGTCACAGTTGGAGGCCTGCAGGTCGGCGAATCGGTCATTCAAGCGGTCAGCCAGGCCAACGCGGGCGCGGTCCCAATGGGCGGGCTCGGGGTGGTGATCGGGGCCACGATCGGCTCGTTGCCGCCAGCAGGAGCCCAGATGATTGCCCAGGTGGGAGGCCCTATTCTGGCCCCCGGACTGGGCGCCCAGGGCGGCGGCCCGGCGGACCTGGATCGGGTCTTCGGGCCAGCCCGGAAGCTGGTCCTGGGGACCGTCTCACGGGCGGTCGCAGGGGCCGGACCCGACCCCGAAAGGGTAGTGGCCCAAGTGCGCCAAAGTGTCGCAAATCTCAGTTTTCTCGGAATCTAGACCGGAAGCCGTTGCATCATCCCTGGTCAGTCGTTAGATTGTGACTGTCCAAGTCCAACAAACGCACCGAAGGTGGATAAAGGGAATGGCTCTACCTCCATTGACTCCGGAACAGCGGGCTGAGGCCCTCAAGAAGGCCGCCGAGGCCCGCCAAGCACGGGCTGAGGTGAAAAACCGGCTCAAAGCATCTCAGGGATCCCTTAGCGAAGTGCTCGCCATGGGGCAAGAAGATGAAGTGATCGGCAAGATCAAGGTGGCCGCTTTGCTAGAGGCCCTGCCCGGCGTGGGCAAGGTGAAGGCCAAGGCGATCATGACGGAGATCGGCATCTCCGAGTCGCGGCGCATCCGCGGCCTGGGGCCGCATCAGAGGGAACAGCTCATCGAGCGTTTCGGCTGAGCAGCGGAGGTGTGGGCGCCAACTCGCCTGACAGTATTGGCCGGCCCGTCGGGGGTCGGCAAAGGCACGGTTGCGGCCCTCATCGCCGAGCGCTACCCGAAGGTATACCTCTCGGTTTCGGCCACAACCCGGCAGCCCAGGCCTGGTGAGGTCGAGGGGATCAACTACTTCTTCACGTCCCGGACGGCCTTTGAGGCCGCAGTGGCGGCTGGGGACATGTTGGAGTGGGCCGAATACAACGGCAACCTCTACGGCACCCCCCGGCTGGCGGTAGAAGACGCGCTGGGCGCGGGTCGCCCGGCTCTGCTGGAGATCGACCTGGTTGGCGCGCGGCAGATCAGGCAGTCCATGCCTGGCGCGCTGCAAGTCTTCCTGATGCCTCCCACCTGGGAGGAGCTTGAGCGGCGTCTGGCGACCCGCGGGACCGAGGACCCTGGCGAACGGCGGCGGCGTCTGGCGACAGCCGAACGCGAGGTGATGGCACGGGGCGAGTTCGACTTCGTGCTGACAAACGACAGCCTTGAGGACACCGTGGGACGACTCGCCGCGATAATGGGGCTAAACTAGGGCGGCCAATTGACGCTGGAAGGAATGTTCATTGTCAGGTACCACAGCCAACCCCGAGGGCATCACCGATCCGCCGATCGACGATCTGCTTGAGGTGACCGATTCGAAATACGCGCTGGTGATCTACGCCGCCAAGCGCGCCCGCCAGATCAACGGCTACTACGCCCAGTTGAACGAGGGCCTGTTGGAGCACGTCGGCCCGCTGGTGGAGGCCGGGCCGCAGGAGAAGCCGCTGTCCATCGCCATGCGAGAGATCAACCAAGGTCTGTTGACCATCGAACCCTCCGGGGAGTGATGCCGGCGTGATAGTGGTGGGGGTTGCGGGCGGGATAGCCGCCTACAAGGCCCCCGCCCTAGTCCGGCTGTTGACGGAGGCCGGACACAAGGTCCGGGTTGTGCCCACCGAGGCGGCTTTGCGCTTTGTGGGCCGCGCCACCTTTGAAGCCCTGACCGGTTCGCCTGCCGTCACATCCGTGTTCGACCAGGCCGTCGGCGTTGACCATGTCGCGTTGGCCGGTCAGGCCCAGGCTGTGGTGGTGGCGCCGGCCACGGCGGACCTGTTGGCGCGCTACGCCGCCGGCCGGGCGGACGACCTGTTGACTGCCACTCTGCTGGCGACGCGCGCGCCGGTGGTGGTGGCGCCGGCCATGCACACCGGGATGCTGGAGCACCCGGCGACGGTCGCGAACCTGGCCACCTTGCGGTCGCGGGGCGTGACCGTGCTCGATTCGCCCGCCGGCCGGCTGACGGGCGCGGATTCGGGGCCGGGCCGCATGGCGGAGCCGGCCGAGATCGCCGCGGCCGTCGAGGGTTTGCTTGGGCCCGCCGATTTCGCGGGTCTGAAGGTTTTGGTCTCCGCGGGCGGCACGCGCGAGCCGCTCGACCCGGTTCGCTTCCTGGGGAACCGCTCATCCGGCAAACAGGGGTTCGCCATAGCCGCCGCCGCCGCGCGCCGGGGGGCCCAGGTGACGGTCGTGGCGGCCAACGTTTCGCTGCCGACCCCGTTTGGGGTCGAGGTGGTGCCGGTGGACACGGCGTTGTCGCTTCAGGCAGCCATGGCGGAGCGGGCCGCCGATGCCGACCTGCTGGTCATGGCGGCGGCCGTCGCGGATTTTCGCCCAGCTCAGTCGTCAGCCAGCAAAATCAAGCGGCACGGCCGGAGCGGCTTCGCGCTGGAACTGGTCGCCAATCCGGACATTTTGGCCGGCCTGGTGGCGGCCCGCCGTCCGGGCCAAGTGATTGTCGGCTTCGCCGCGGAGACCGGCGACCAGGCCGCGACCGCGTTGGAGCACGCGATCGCCAAGGCCAAACGCAAGGCGACCGATTTGACGGTGGTCAACGTGGTGGCTCAGGGCGCCGTTTTCGGTGAGGACGCCAACGACGTGGTTCTGCTGTCCGCTCAGGGTGAGCGCTTGGGCCAGGCATCGGGCTCGAAAGACCAAGTCGCGCAGGCGATCCTGGACGCGGTCCGCCCGTGGCTGTAGCGGACCGCTTGGACCCCGCCTGGTGCCCCGCTACAGGATGGTTTCCACGGCGACCGGCGCGCCGGCGAGCAGCAGGGCCAGGTCGGACGGGTCAGAGGTGAGCACCAGCGGTGGCCGGGGCAGCGTCAGCGCGGTGGCGGCGACCAAGGCGTCGACGGTCACGTCTCGGAGTTTGCGCCTGGCGCGAGCGGCTTTGGTCCGGAGCCTGCCGGCAGAGTAGCCGATGGCAGCCGTGACCGGTTCGACGCGCACGGCCTTGACCGCGAGACGGAGCCGCGCGTCGCGCGGGGTCCCGTCTGAGGTTTCCGCGAGCGTGACTGCTGAGGTGTGGAGTGTCGAGTCGGTGCGGCGGGCTACCACCAGCCAGGCCTGGATCCGGCGGTCGCCGGCCGCGAGCAGGGACAGCGCCTCGGCGTCAAGGAGGATCGAGTGCGGCCGGGCGATCACCGCGCGAGCCGCTCCATGATTTTGTCGACTTCGGACTGTTCCGCTGGGCCGTGTTCGGCGTTCATGGCCGCCAAAATGTCGTCCAGCGCGTCGCGCTCCAATTGCCTGGCCACCGCTGCGGCGACGTACCCGGAGAACCCGCGCGGCCCCACCCGTTCTTGCACGGCATCCACGGTCAAGACCGGCATGGACACGGACTTCTTCTCGATGTTCACGGAACCGGGCACATAGGCAATCCTACCGGAAGTAGGATAACGGGGACGGCGGCGAGCGCCCCGGCTTTGGTGAGCCAGCTCCCGGAGTGGGGTAAACGCGTCGGCTGGGTGAGTGTCATAGGTCGCGGCTAGGGTTGTGGCCGTGAGTGAGACCAAACTGTTCACGTCAGAGTCCGTCACCGGCGGCCACCCGGACAAGCTTTGCGACCAGATTTCCGATGCCGTCTTGGACGGCCTGTTGGCACAAGACCCGTTTGCGCGGGTGGCGGTCGAGTCGTTAATCTCGCACGGCCAGGTGGTAGTGGCCGGCGAGGTGACCACGAACGGCTACGTGCCGGTGGCCGAGGTGGCCCGTGAGGTGCTGCTGGACCAGGGCTACGACACGGCCGAGGCGGGGATCGACGGCGCCAGTTGCGGCGTGTCCGTGCTGATCGAAGGCCAAAGCCGGGAGATCGCCGCCGGGGTGGACAACTCGGTGGAGACGCGACATGGCGGGAGGCGAGACGCGCTCGAGCAGCAGGGGGCGGGCGACCAGGGCATGATGTTCGGCTACGCAGTGGATGAGACGCCGGAGTTGATGCCGTTGCCGATCCATCTGGCGCACAAGCTGGCGCAGCGCCTCGAGGAGGTGCGCCTGGACGGCACGCTCGAGTACCTGCGGCCGGACGGGAAAACGCAGGTGACGGTGGCGTACCGGGACGGGAAGCCGGTGGGGCTGGAGACCATTGTGGTGTCCGCGCAGCACGCGCCTAGGGTGGAGCAGGGGCAGTTGGAGGCCGACCTCCGCGCTGTCGTGATCGAGCCGGTCATCGGGGAGGCGGGCTGGGAGGATGTGGGCCGGGTGCTGGTCAATCCGTCCGGCAGTTTCGTGGTGGGGGGCCCGGCGGCTGACACGGGCGTGACTGGGCGCAAAATCATTGTCGACACGTACGGCGGGATGGCCAGGCACGGCGGGGGGGCGTTCAGCGGCAAGGACCCCTCGAAGGTGGACCGCTCGGCCAGCTACGCCATGCGCTGGGTGGCCAAGAACCTGGTTGCGTCCGGTCTGGCCAGGCGCTGCGAGGTGCAGGTCGCCTACGCGATCGGGAAAGCGGAGCCGATCAGCGTGGCTGTCGACAGCTTTGGGACCGGAGCGGTGTCAGACGCGGCCCTGGCCAGCGCCGTCACTGGGGTGTTCGATCTGCGTCCGGCCGCGATCATCGCGGCGCTTGACTTGCTGCGGCCCATCTACCGGACCACTGCCACCTTTGGCCACTTCGGCAGGACGGGATTCCCGTGGGAGGAAACGAACCGGGCCGAGGATCTGGCTGCGAGCCGGTTCGATTGAGAGCCCGTCACGGGACGGCCTGGGCGCTGGCGCGGCGTATTGTGCGCTGTGGAGCCCGGGTGCGGGGTTGGAGCCCATGAGCGACAGCGCACAAGGGACCACGCAGGGCGTTCTGCTTGGGCTGGGTGCCGTCGCGCGTCGCTCACGCAAGCGGGCCAAGCCCAAGCCCGAACCGGCCGCTCGCCAACCGGTGGCGGTGGTGACCATGGACCTTCCCAGCCCGGCGCTGGACCGAACGTTCGACTACTTGGTTCCGACGGCCCTGGACGCCGCGGCGCAACCGGGTGTGAGGGTGCGGGCGCCGTTCCACGGTCGCCGTGTGGACGGCTTCATTGTCGAGCGACGCGATCAGTCGGAGCACCCCGGTGCCTTGAGTTGGATCAGTCGTGTGCCATCCGGATTGCCCCTGCTTACGCCGGGGTTGTGGCGCCTCGCCAACGCCATCGCGGCGAGGCAGGCGGGCACGGTCGCGGACGTGCTCCGGTTGGCGATCCCAGCGGCACACGTTGCGACTGAGAAGCGACTGGCCCTTGAGGCGGTAGCGAATCGTCGGGGCGGCGGCGCGACACCTGGCGACGTTTCAGCGGGGGGCCCCTGGGGGTCGCCGGAGGGGCGTCTTTCCGGGATCGACGCCGGGGGCGGGGACGTGGAAGCCACCGCAGCCGGCGCGTCTTCGCCGGGCACGGTGCCCGAAAGGGGCCTTTTGAGGGAACGGCTGGGCGGCGCCCCCGCCGCCTGGGCGCCGCTCCCGCAGTCTCACCCACTCGCCGGGTTTGTGGACGGCATAGGGCGAGGCGATGCCAACAGGGTGGTTTGGAATTGCCTGCCGGGTTCCGATCTGCTAGTTGGTTTGGTGGCTGCGATCTTGGCGAATTGGCGCGTGGGCCGGCAAGCGTTGATCGTGGCGCCATCGGAACGACAAGTCGCCGAGGTCACGTGCGCGCTCTTTGAAGCGTGGCCGCAGCGGGAGGCTGGGATGGCCGGGCCGGCAGTCGCACGGCTGGTGGCCGGGGACGGGCCCGAGGCGAGGTTGGAGGGGTATTGGGGGGCGGCATCGGGCACGGTGGATGTGTTGGTGGGGACCAGGGCGGCCGCGTTCGCGCCTTTGGCCAGGCCAGGGCTGCTGGTGTTGGTGAACGACGGCGACCCGGCGCTGGCCGAACCGCGGGCCCCTTACCCGGGGGCGCGCGCGGTGCTGACCGTCAGGGCTGGCCAAGAGAGGGCGAACCTGCTGGTGGCGGGCCTGGCGCGGAGCGTCGAGGCGCAGGCTTTGGTGGACGGCGGATGGATGGGCTCGGCAGTCCCGGCGCGGGCGGCGGTGCGGGCGGCAACGCCGGTTGTGGGCGCGCCCACGGCTGACGACCTGGCCAGGGAGGGGGCGACGGCGGCCAGCCGATTGCCGGAGGCGGCGTTTCGGCTGATTCGGCGGGGGTTGGGCGCGGGACCTGTCTTGATTCAGGTCCCGAGCGCCGCTCACGAGGTGTTTGGGCTGGTCAGGACGGCGGATGAGTTGGGTCGGGCGTTTCCGGGGGTGGCTTTGCGGCGGTCGGGCGCCGGTTCCGGGCTGATCGAGTCAGTCGGCTCGGGGCCGGCCCTGGTCGTGGCCACTCCGAGCGCTGAGCCTGTCGCGGACGGCGGCTACGCGGCCGCCTGCTTGCTGGACGCCGGTGCTTGGGCCGGTCGACCGGAACTTGACGCGGCCGTGGAAGCGTTGCGGATTTGGATGGGCGCGGCGGGGCTGGTCAGGCCGCGTGGCGAAGTGCTGCTGCTCGGTTCGGACGGCGGCGCCGCGGCGCAGGCCCTGGTGCGGTGGGACCCGGTGGGCCTGGCGGAACGGGAGTTGGCTGAGCGCCGGGAGCTCGGTTTGCCTCCCGCCACCAAAGCAGTGGTGTTGACCGGGCCGGGGGAGGCCGTTGACGAGTTCACGGCGGCCCTTGAACTGCCCGGCGAGGTCAGGGTGCGCGCTGCGGCCGGGAAGACCGTCCTGCTGATTCCGCTGCCGGCGGCCAAGACGGTGATCGGGCGGATCCGCGAGACCATCCGGGGACGCTCAGCCGTGCGCCAAACTGGGGGAGTGCGGGTAAAGGTCGACGGCGAACTCGACTAAGGTTCCTTGGATGCGCATCCTTCTGGCCGGGACCCCCACGGTCGCCGTTCCCTCGCTCATGGCGCTCGCCGAGTCGGGCCATGAGTTGGTCGGCGCCATCACCCGGCCAGACCGGCCTGCGGGGCGGGGGCGGCACCTGGCCGCCTCGGCGGTGGGGCTGGCGGCGGCCGAGTTAAGCTTGCCGGTTCTCAAACCGGACCACCCGTGCGAACCGGAATTCCAGGAGGAGTTGCGGGCGCTGCGCCCTGACGCCGTGGCGGCGGTGGCGTACGGCGCTCTTCTACCCGAGTCGGCTTTGAGCATTCCCACCCACGGCTGGATCAATCTGCACTTTTCTCTGCTGCCCGCCTGGCGCGGGGCGGCGCCGGTCCAACGCGCCATTTGGGCGGGCGATGAGATCACCGGGGCCACGACCTTTCAGATTGTCAAAGAACTGGACGCCGGCCCGGTGTTCGGGCGGCTGACCTACGCGGTGCCGGGACGGGCGACCGCTGGCGAGGTTCTTGAGACCCTGGCCGCAGATGGAGCGAAATTGCTGGTCTCCACGCTGGACTTGATTGAGGCGGGCGAGGCTCGGCTGGAGCCGCAGGGCGTGGACGGGATCAGCTACGCGCCCAAGATGACGGCGGAGGACGCCCAAGTCAATTGGGCCGCCCCCGCGCAGGCGGTTGACCGCCAGATTCGGGCGTGCACGCCGGCACCCGGGGCCTGGACAACGTTCCGGGATCAGCGCGTCAAGATCGGGCCGATCAGCGATGCGGGGCCGCTGCCCGAAGTCCCGAAATGGGTGGCGACGCCGGATGCGGAACCGGGCACGCTGCTGAGGCTCAAACACGCGGTGCTCGTCAAGACGGGAAGCGCTTGGGCGGCTTTGGGCGAAGTGGCGCCGGCGGGGAAATCGTGGATGGCCGCTGCGGCGTGGGCCAGAGGTGTTCGGATCGACCAAGAGGTCGCAACCGAGAGGATGGGCGAATGAGCGATCAGGGGCAAGACTCCGGGACTGAAGGACTTCAGCCGCGGCGTGGCGGCGACGGTTATAGCGGTGCTGGCGGCGACCAGTCCGGCGGCAGGGGCCGTGATGGCGGCGACTATCGGGGCGCGAGTGGTGGCCGGTCCGGGTCTGATGGCGGGCGCGGCGGGTACCGCGACCGCGGAGATCGGTCGGGCAGCCGAGGCCGGTCTGAGGGCGGCTACCGAGGTCGCGGAGGCGAGCGGCCCGGATTTGACGGCGGCCGAGGCGGCTACGGCGGCGGATCGCGTTTTGGCGGTGGCGGGTACCGGGACCGCGAGGGCGGCAAGTCGAGCAATGAGCGGCCCAGCGGCAGGGGCCGGTCTGAAGGCGGTTACCGGGATCGTGGTGGCGACCGGCCCGGATTTGACGGCGGCCGAGGCGGGTACGGCGGTGGATCGCGCTCCGGCGGTGGGTACCGGGACCGCGATGGCGGCAAGTCGGGTGGTGAGCGGTCCGGCTACCGCCGTGACGAGGGCGGCTATCGGGGTCGTGGTGGCGAACGGACCGGGCTTGGCGGCGGGGGACCGCGTTCCGGCGGTAGCGGGTACCGGGATCGGGATGGCGGTGATCGGTCGGGTGGTCGGGGCCGCCCGGACGGCGGTTACGGGGATCGCGCTGGCCGGTCGGGCGGCGCTGGGTACCGCGACCGGGATGGCGGCAAGTCGGGTGGTGAGCGGTCCGGCTACCGCCCTGATGAGGGCGGTTATCGGGGTCGTGGGGGCGACCGGCACGGGTTTGGCGGCGGGGGACCGCATTCCGGCGGTGGCGGGTACCGGGATCGGGATGGCGGTGAGGCGCGCGGTGATCGGTCGGGTGGTCGGGGCCGCTCGGACGGCGGTTACGGGGATCGCGCTGGCCGGTCGGGCTTCGGCGGTGGCGGGTATCGCGACCGTGAGGGCGGCAAGTCGGGTGGTGAGCGGTCCGGCTACGGCCGTGATGAAGGCGGTTATCGCGGTCGTGGTGGCGACCGGCCAGGGTTTGGCGGCGGCAGCAGCGGCGGATCGCGTCTTGGCGGTGCCGGGTACCGCGACCGTGAGGGCGGCAAGTCCGGCGGTGAGCGGTCCGGCTACGGCCGTGATGAGGGCGGTTATCGGGGTCGTGGGGGCGACCGGTCCGGGTTTGGCGGCGGGTACCGCGACCGGGACGGCGGCAAATCGGGTGGTGACCGCTCCGGCTACGGTCGGGATGAGGGCGGTTATCGGGGTCGTGGCGGCGACCGGCCCGGTTTCCGCGGCGGACGCGATGGGCAAGCCCGCGACGGTGGTGAGGCGGGCGGCAATGACCGCGCCGATGGAGCTGACGTGGGCCACGACGGCAGCGGGGTAAGCGGTGATCGGTCAGGCGGCACGGACCGGACAGACGGTGGTTACCAAGGCCGAAGCGGTGACCGGGCCAGATTCGGTTCCGGGCACGGCCGGAATTCTGCCGGCGGCCCACAGCGGGGTTCGGGTCCACGCCGCAGTTGGTCCGCGCAGGCTCCCTCCGAGCGTCAGCGCTCGGCCGACGCTCCCCGTCTGGCCGCATACGACCTGCTCAGGGCAGTCCACCGGGGCGCTTATGCCAATCTGACACTGCCGTCCATGCTGACTGATCGGAGAATTACAGGCCGCGACGCGGCCTTTGCGACCGAGTTGGGCTATGGGGCCATCCGGATGCGAGGCCAGTACGACGCCGTGATCGCGAAGGTCGCAGGACGCGACGAAGTCGACGACGCGGTGATGGACGTCCTGCGTCTTGGCCTGCACCAAATCGCGGCCATGCGCGTGCCAGACCATGCGGCTGTGGCCGCTACCGTGGCGATTGCGCGTGAGGCACTCGGCATTGGGCCGAGCGGCTTCGTCAACGCGATCCTGCGGGCGGTCACCGAGGGAGGCTACGAAACTCTGCTCGAAGAAGTCGCGCCAGTCGGCGACGATTCGTTGGAGAACTTGGCCATCCGCCACTCCCACCCGGCCTGGGTGGTGCGCGCGCTGAGGCAAGCGCTGATCAGCTCGGGGCGCGACCCGGCGGACCTGCCAGCCGTGCTCGCGGCGGGCAACAGCCAGCCGCCGCTGACGCTAGCGGCCCGGCCGGGGCTGATCACCGTTGAGCAGTTGGCGGAACAGATCCAGTCCAGATCAGAACGCCCAGCCCAACCGGGCAGGTTCGTTCCCAGCGCCCTGATAATGGGGCGCGGGGCGCCTGGCGACCTGGTGGCCGTGCGCCGTGCTCAAGCGGGTGTTCAGGACGAGGGCTCCCAACTGGTCGCATGGGCTTTGGCGGAGGCCCCCTTGGTGGATGACCAGGGCAATTGGCTGGATCTCTGCGCCGGTCCGGGCGGTAAGGCGGCGCTGCTGGGCGGGATCGCCCAGGAAAGGGGCGGCCATCTGACCGCCAACGAGCCGCAACCGCACCGGGCGGAACTGGTGCGGGGCGCGATCAGGCGGCTGCCCAACGCCGTCACCGTCACGGAACTGGACGGCCGCGAGGTCGAGGGCCAATACGACCGTGTGTTGGTGGACGTGCCCTGCACCGGGTTGGGCGCGCTGAGGCGGCGGCCGGAAGCGCGCTGGCGGCATTCGCCCGCAGACCTGGGGAGCCTGGGTCCGCTGCAGCGCGACTTGTTGCGCGCGGCGATCAACGTGACGCGGCCGGGAGGGGTGATCGCGTACACCACCTGCTCGCCGCACTTGGCGGAAACCCGCCTGGTGGTCCAGGACGTTCTTGAGGGCCGGCCGGACGCCACGGTGATCGACGCCCGGCAAGTCGCCCTCATTCCAGAAGACGCTGTCGGCGAGGATGGATTCGCGCAACTCTGGACTGATCGGCACGGCACAGACGCCATGTTCCTGGCTCTAATCCGCCGGTCGTAGGAGTCTGCGGGCGGCGCGCCGGGCCGCGTTTGGCCCTCGCCGAACCGGTTTCCGGCCGCGAGTGCGACTTTGAAGCTCTTCCTGATCCGCTGGTGGATCAGGATCGTGGTTTGGGTCGCAGTTGGCCCCGGCTGAGCCTGGTTTCCGGCCGCGAGTGCGGCCTTGGAGCTCTTCGTGATCCGCTGGTGGATCAGGATCGTGGTTTGGGTTGCACTTCGGGGTCTGCGGGCGGTTCCGGAGCGGGCAAATGCGACCTTGAAGCTCTTCATGATCCGCTGGTGGATCAGGATCGTCGTTTGGGTTGCACTTCGGGGTCTGCGGGCGGTTCCGGGGCGGGCAAATGCGACTTTGGAGCTCTTCGTGATCCACTCGTGGATCAGGATCGTCGTTTGGGTTGCAGTAGGCACCCGCCGAGCCCACCCCTGCCCGGGCACCGTCGAACGGGTGACGGGCCCCTCCGGCGCGGCCGCCGCCGCAGACGCGGGCCTGGACATAGGGTTAACGGCGTGTCTGAGCAGAGCCCTTATGACCGCCAAGTCGCACGTGCCGCCTCGTTGGAGGAGAAGAACCGCCGCCTGACCCAGTCGTTGGTGTCCGCAAGGCAGCAGTTGGCGGAGGCCCGGCAGCAGGTGACGGACCTGTCACAGCCGCCTGGCACCTACGCACTGTTTTGGAGTTGGAATGACGACGGCTCGGCGGACGTGGTGCAGCAGGGCCGCCGCCTGCGGGTCGGAGTGGGCCCAGATGTCAACCGGGCCGCCCTGCTGCCAGGGCAAACGGTCGCATTGAGCCAAACGATGGCCCTGCTTAAGGGCGAGGCGTTTGAACGCACAGGCGAGGTCGCCGCCGTCAAAGAGGTGCTGAGCGAGGACCGCCTCCTGGTGCAAGGCCGAGCGGAAGAGGAAATGGTGCTCCGGCGGGCCGGGTCTCTCTTCGGCTTGAAGCTGCGGCCGGGCGACAGCCTGGCGATCGACCAGCGCAGCGGCTTCGCGTTCGAGGTGGTGGCGCGTTCGCACGCGGAGGACCTGGCGGCGGAGGACGTGGCGGATGTGGCGTACAGCGACATTGGCGGCCTAAAGGACCAAATCAGCCAACTGCGGGACGCGGTGGAGTTGCCGTTCCGGCATCCGGAGTTGTACCGGGAGCACCGCCTGAGGGCGCCAAAGGGGGTGCTCCTCTACGGTCCGCCCGGCTGCGGCAAGACCCTGATCGCCAAAGCGGTGGCGCGCTCCCTGGCGGGCGAGGACGCCAAGAGAGCGGTGTTCCTCAACATCAAGGGGCCGGAGTTGCTCAACAAGTACGTCGGAGAGACCGAGCGCCAGATCCGCGCCATCTTCGCGCGGGCTCGCGAAAAGGCGAGCCTGGGCGGCGCGGTCGTGGTCTTCTTCGATGAGATGGAGTCGCTCTTCCGGACTAGGGGCTCGGGGGTCTCCAGCGATGTGGAAACCACCGTGGTGCCGCAGTTGCTCGCGGAAATCGACGGGGTGGAGACGTTGGACAACGTGATCGTGATCGGCGCGTCGAACCGAGAGGACATGATCGACCCGGCCATCCTCAGGCCGGGCCGCTTGGACGTGAAGATCAAGATCGAGCGCCCGGACCGCCAAGGCGCGGCGGACATTTTCAGCAAGTACCTGGTGCAGGACCTGCCCTTTGGGGACGGCGAGGAAATCCCAACCATGATCGCGCGAACCGTGGAAATCATGTACGCGACAACGCCCGAGAACCGCTTCTTGGAGGTCACCTACGCGTCCGGCGACCAGGAAATACTGTTCTACAAGGATTTCGCCTCCGGCGCGATGATCCGCAACATTGTGGACCGCGCCAAGAGGGCCGCGATCAAAGAGCAACTCGAGTCTGGCCGCCGGGGCATCACCAGCGCGCATTTAGCGGCGGCCGTGGCCGCCGAGTTCGCCGAGAACGAGGACCTTCCCGGCACCACCAACGCCGACGATTGGGCCAGGGTCTCCGGACGCAAAGGCGAGCGGATCGTTTTCATGCGCACGCTGGCCGGCGGCGGGCGTCAGGTCGAGGCATGAGCCAACTCGCTTTCGGGATAGAGACCGAATATGGGGTCCTGTCGCCCGCCAGCCGCAACCCGGTCGAGCTGTCGAACTGGGTGGTCGCCGCCTACAAGGCCAGCCAGGAGGGGCGGGTGGCGCCGTGGGATTACCGCTCCGAGGACCCGCTCAACGACGCCCGCGGGTTCCATTTGGACCGCGCAGCCGCCCACCCCTCGCTGTTGACGGACCGCCCGTTGCCCGATGCCGTCCACGCAGCCACGGGGACGGCACCTTTCCCGCGGGGACCGGTTGGCCCGCCCGCCCGGGACCGGGGCGGCTCCGGCGCCGCCATGTTGACCAACGGCGCCCGGCTGTACGTGGACCACGCCCATCCCGAATACGCCAGCCCGGAAACGACGTCCGCGCGGGAGGCGGCGCTGTGGGACGCCGCCGGCCAGCGGATCATGGCGAGAGCCGCCCAGCTTCTGGCGGACGCGGGCACGCCGGTGGCCCTGTACAAGAACAACACTGATGGCCAAGGCGCGTCCTATGGGACGCATGAGAACTACCTGGTGGAGAGGTCGGTCGATTGGCAGCTGCTGGTCGATTTCATGACGCCGTTCCTGGTGACAAGGCAGATTTTCACGGGTTCGGGCCGGGTCGGCTTGGGGCCCCGGTCGGGGGAGGCGGGTTTCCAACTGTCGCAGCGGGCCGATTTCGTGGAGGCGGAGGTCGGCTTGGAGACCACGCTGAACCGCCCGATTGTCAACACCCGCGACGAGCCCCACGCCGATCCGGCGCGTTGGCGCCGGCTCCACGTGATTGTGGGCGACGCGACCATGATGGACGTTGCCACCTACGCCCGGTTGGGGATCACGGGCTTGGCGCTGCGGGCGTTGGCGATCAGCCCTCCCAGGGCGGCCGCCGAATTTGCCGACCGCGTGAGGTTGGCGGTGCCGGTCGCGGCCTTCCGCCAGGTCAGCCGGGACCTTTCGGTCTCGGAGCGGCTGGCGCTGCGCGCGGGCGGGGAGGCGACGGCGATCCAGGTGCAGCGCCGCTACCTAAGCTTCGTCCAGGCCGCGCTGAAACTGCCGGACGCGGAGGCTGTGGACTTGATCGACCGCTGGACGGCGCTGTTGGACGGGCTTGGCGACAATCCCTTGAGCGTGGCCCGCCAGGTCGAATGGGCGGCGAAGTTCCGGCTGCTGGAATCGCTGCGGGAACGGGGCGGCCTTGCCTGGGACCACCCGAAACTGCGGGCGGCGGACTTGAGATGGACGGACGTCGACCCGGCGCGTTGCCTGTTCGGCCGGGTCGCCCAGCGCGGCGAGGTCGAGTCGCTGTTCGAAAGTCCAGAAATCGACTGGGCGGTGCGGCACCCTCCCGCGTCCACCCGCGCCTACTTGAAGGGCCAGGCCCTCGCCCGGTATCCGGACGCGGTGGTCGCGGCCGGGTGGGATTCGCTGACGCTGGCTTGGTCCGGGGGCCAGGCGCGGTTGGCGCTGCCGAGCCCGCTGGCCGGCAGCTGCCTCCAGGTCGAGGCGGTGCTGGCGGAGGCCGCTTCGGCCAGGGACCTGGCGGAGCGGCTGGCGGGGGTCGACCTGGCGGGCGAGGCGGTCCGGTGAGCGGGTGGGACCGTTACGGCCGCGACGTGCTGACGCGGGATCCGCACGCTCCCAGGCGGACCCAGTCGAGAAAAGTCGAGGCTGAGATCGGGCTGGTGGTGGAGGACGCGGAAACCGGCTGGGTGGGCGCGATCGTCAAGGTGGAGAAGTCGGGCGGGATGCTGGTGGCGTCGCTCGAGGACCGGCACGGCCGCGTGCGGGGCTTCCGGCTGGGGCCGGGGTTTCTGATCGACGGCCAGCCGGTGGTCCTGACCCGAGCGGTCGGGTCGAATCCGGGGGTGCTGAAGCGGCGGACGGCGTCCGGGTCGCTGGCTGTCCAGGGTGCGAAAGCGCGGGTGGCGCGGGTCTCGCGCATCTGGGTGGAGGGGCGCCACGACGCGGAACTGGTCGCCAAGGTCTGGGGGGAGGACTTGGCGCTGGAGGGAGTGGTCGTGGAAATGCTGGACGGGATTGACCATCTGGCGGATCGGGCGGCGGACTTCGGCCCGGCGGCGCAAGGGGCCAGGCTCGGCGTGCTGGTGGACCACCTGGTCGAGGGATCGAAGGAGTGGCGGATCGCTGAGTCGGTGACGGCCAACTGCGAGCCGGGGTCGATCCTGATTTTGGGTCACCCGTACGTGGACATCTGGCAGGCGGTACGCCCCGAACGCTTGGGCCTTGCGGCCTGGCCGAGGATTGAGCGCGGGACGGACTGGAAGACGGGGGTTCTGAGCGAACTGGGCTGGCGCCACCGCGACCAGGGCGACCTGGCGAGGGCATGGCTACGCATCTTGGGATCGGTCAGCCACCTCTCCCACCTGGACCCGGCGCTGACCGGCCGGGTCGAGGAGCTAATCGACTTCGTAACGGCCCCGTGACGGATTCACGCGAAGGAGGTGCTAACGACGTGAGGGCAATTGAGGCGGCCAAGCGCGGGCCCGGCGGCAGCCCGATCGCCCGGCTGATCGCGCTGACAATGTGCGTGGGCGTTCTGGCCGGTGGCGGATGCGCCACCAGCTACTCCGAACTGGCGTCTACCGGGCCGTTGGACTTCGGCATGGCCGACGGCGGAGGGGCGCTGTACGGGATGTGCCACTCGGGCGACGGCACCAGCAACTCTTTGGGCGGTCTGAGGGGCTGGAACTCCTCGTCGAAGGACGCTCTGGTCCTGGACTCGGTCGCGGTGGGCGGCGGCGTTGGCGTGGAAGTGGCAGAGAGCTACATCGTGCCTCTGGCGGGTGTTGACAGCGAGTCATTCGGATCGGGCTTCACGTTGCCGTCTGAACAGGCCCCCGGCGCTGAGGACGCGCTGAGCGAAGAGCAGCTGGAACTGTGGCAAAAAAGGATCCCGCTGGAAGGAGCGCAAATCGGCCCCGGCGAAGCCTTCAACCTCCTTGTCGGGGTGGTGCCAACGGTTGATCGGGGTGCGACCTCCGAATGGCTGGAGGTTCGTTACCACGTCGGTGGCCGTAGACACATCAGCTATCCCGGTATTGGGGCGGAGTTCCTCGGGCCGGATGAATGCGCGTAGCGATCGATCCGGCGTGGGGGCGTTGGCAGAGGTTTGCGCGAACTGGACGCGCCTGACCAATAGGCGGCCCGCTGAGCGGACGGCGGTCATGAGAATTCGCCGCCCGCCGGAGAGCAACGGGGCCTGGTTCGCGTACCGTGCCGCAAAAGACCCGCCGGGCGCGGTGGCCCGGCGGGCACGGCCGCGAAAGGACGCCCGCTCGTGTTGACTGACACTGCCCCGCAGGAAACGCCCGATCAAGGCGCGGAGCGCGATGGGACCGCGCCCGGCACAAAGCAGCTGGTCAAGGGCCCGCCGCGGCCGGGCGGGATCCGCCCGGTCCGGCTGGTGCCGACGCTGATTCCCCTGGCGGTGGGGCTTCTGGTCTGGTTCTTGCCGGGCCCGGACGGGGTGAGCCCCAAGGGATGGCACATGCTGGCCATCTTCCTGGCCACGGTGATCGGCATCATCACGAAGCCGCTGCCGATGGGCGCGGTTTGCATTGTGGGCCTGGTGGCGTCCGTGTTGACGGGCACGGTGCCCATGAAAGCCGCCGAGCCGGGCGGCCCCTCGGCGCTGATGGGCTTCGCGGATCCGACCATTTGGCTGATCGTCACGGCGTTCTTGATCTCCAGAGGTTTCATCAAGACGGGGCTCGGCCGGCGCCTGGGCCTGGCCTTCGTGTCCCGGATGGGCGGGTCCACGCTGGGCGTGTCCTACTCGCTCGCGCTGGCGGACTTGGTGCTCGCCCCGGCCATTCCGTCCGCCACGGCCCGCGGCGGCGGCATGATGACGCCCATCATGCGCTCGGTCGCGGAGCTCTACGACTCGCGTCCGGGCCCCACCGCGCGGCGGGCGGGGGCGTTCCTCGCCATCAACGTGGGGCAGGTCAACGCCATCACCTGCGCCATGTTCCTCACCTCGATGGCCGGCAACCCGATGATCGCCTCCCTGGCCGCTGGCCAGGGCGTCACCATCTCCTGGACCAGTTGGGCGGTGGGCGCGCTGGTGCCGGGGCTGGCGGCGCTGGTGGTGGTCCCCTGGGTGGTCTACAAGGTTTACCCGCCGGAGTTGAAGCGGACCCCGGAGGCGCAGGCGATGGCCCGCCGCGAGTTGAAGGAGCAAGGCCCCATGACCCCGGGGGAATGGGTCATGGCCGGCACCTTCGCGCTGCTGTTGGCGCTCTGGACAGTCGGCGACATGGCGCTGGGCGTCAGCGCCACCACCACGGGGTTCGTCGGATTCGTGGTCCTCCTGGTGACGGGCGTGTTGACCTGGGAGGACGTGACCAAGGAGAAAGCGGCCTGGGACACCATGATCTGGTTCGCGGTCCTCATGACGATGGCCGCGGCGCTCAGCCACTACGGGTTGATCGACTACATCGCGAACCTGGCCGGCTCCTCGCTCGCCTCCTTCAGTTGGCCGGTGGCATTTGTGCTCCTGACCCTGGTGTACTTCTTCTCGCACTATCTTTTCGCCTCGGCGATCGCCCACATCTCCGCCATGTACCTCGCTTTCCTCGCGGCCGCCATCCAAGTGGGGACGCCGCCCATGTTCGCGGCCTTGGTGCTCGGCTACATTTCCAACCTGATCATGTCGCTGACCCAGTACGCGGGCGGCGCAAGCCCCGCCGTGTTCGGCACGGGCTACAACACGGTGGGGCAGTGGTGGCGCGTCAGCTTCGTCGCCGCACTCGCCTCGATCGCCGTGTGGATGAGCGTGGGTGGCGGCTGGCTCAAGCTCATCGGCTACTGGTAACCGGCCGACCGCCAACAGGTAGACGATGCCGTGTGGCCGGCCGGACGGCATCGGGCAAGTTTGGCGCGTCGGGGCGCCGCCGTGTCCCGTGAGCGCTATTGACTACCTCTGCCAGAATTGTCCCCATGCGTGTTTACAATTTCTCGGCCGGCCCAGCCATGCTGCCGCTCGCCGTCTTGGAGAGGGCCCAATCAGAGCTGACCGACTGGAAAGGCTCGGGTATGTCCGTGGTCGAGGTGTCACACCGCGGCAAGGACTTCGTCGCCTGCGCGGCGGACGCGGAGGCGTCGCTGCGCGAGGTCTTGGGGGTGCCGGACAACTACAAGGTCCTGTTCTTGCAGGGCGGGGCGAGCGCCCAGTTCGACGCGGTGCCGCTCAACCTGACGGCCCCCGGCGACGTGGTCAGCTTCTTCAAGACGGGTTCCTGGTCCGGGAAGGCGATCGCCGGGTCGTTGCGGCAGGGACTTCAGGTGGAGGTCATCGCGGACCAGAAGGAGTCCAACTACACCACGGTGCCGTCCCCGGAGGAATACCAGGTGGCGCCGGGCTCGGCGTACCTGCACTACACGCCGAACGAGACGATTGGCGGGGTCGAATTCGACCACATTCCGCAGACGGGGGATGTGCCGCTGGTGGCGGACGCCTCGTCGACCATCTTGTCCCGCCCGCTGGACGTTTCAAGCTATGGGCTGATCTACGCGGGGGCGCAGAAGAACATGGGCCCGGCCGGGCTTTGCGTGGCGATTGTGCGGGAGGACCTGATCGGGAAGGCGCGGCCGGGCACGCCATCGGTGTTTGAATACGCGGGCATGGCGGCCGCTGACTCCATGTTGAACACCCCGCCCACCTTCGCCATCTACCTGTTGGGCCTGGTGCTGGACTGGATCAAGGAGACCGGCGGGCTGGCGGCCATGGGGGAGCGGAACCAGAAGAAGGCCGCGGCGCTTTACGGCGCGATCGACGCCTCGGAGTTCTACTCCAACCCCGTCGCCCCGAACGCGCGGTCCTGGACCAACGTGCCGTTCCTGGTCGCGGACCCGTCGTTGGAGAAGCCGTTCGTGGCGGCGGCGGCGGCGGCGGGCCTGACCAACCTGGGCGGCCACCGCAGCGTTGGCGGCATGCGCGCCAGCATCTACAACGCCATGCCGCTGGAGGGCGTCCAAGCCCTGATCGACTTCATGGCCGACTTCGAACGCCGGAACGGCTAGGGGCTGACTGTGACGTTCCAAATTCGCACGCTGAACTCGATCAGCCCCGCGGCCATGACTCAACTGCCCGCCGAATCGTACGTTGTGGGACCCGACGTGGAGCGGCCGGACGCGGTCATCCTGCGCTCTTTCAACCTGCACGGCGCGGACATCCCGCCGTCCGTGCTGGCGGTGGCCCGCGCCGGCGCGGGCGTCAACAACATCCCCATCCCCGAATACACGGCGCGCGGGATCCCGGTCTTCAACACCCCCGGCTCGAACGCCAACGCGGTCAAAGAACTGGTGTTGGCAGCCATTTTCCTGGCGGCCCGCAACATTGTGCCGGCGGCGGCGTTCGCGCACCGGCTCCGCGGCACGGCCGAGGAGATGAGCAAGGCGGTCGAGGCGGGCAAGAAGCAGTTCGTGGGCTTCGAGCTGCCGGGCCGGCGCCTGGGCGTGATCGGGCTGGGCGCGATCGGCGTGGAGGTCGCGAACGCGGCCTCCAGCCTGGGCATGGAGGTCATGGGCTACGACCCGGCCATCACGGTGGAGCGGGCCTGGCGGCTCTCCAGCGACGTTGAGCGGGTCACCGACCTGAGCCAGTTGCTGCAGCGCGCCGACGTGGTGACGGTGCACGTGCCGCTGGTCGACGCGACCCGGAGCCTGGTGGGGTCCAGGGAGATCGAGTTGATGCGCCCGTCCGCCGTGCTGGTGAACTTCGCGCGCGGCCCCATTGTGGACCAGGACGCGGTGGTCGCGGCCCTGGAGAGCGGCCGCCTGCGCGGCTACGTCTGCGATTTCCCAACCCCCGAATTGAACCAACACGAGAACGTGGTGACGCTCCCGCACCTGGGCGCCTCGACAGGGGAGGCGGAGGAGAACTCGGCCCGCATGGCGGCCCGCGAACTGCGGGAGTACTTGGAGGAGGGCTCCATCACGAACTCCGTCAACTTCCCGGACGCCTCGCTGCCGCGCGCGGAGAACGCTTCGCGGATCGCGATCGCCAACTCGAACGTGCCGAACATGGTGGGCCAGATTTCCGCCCTGCTCGCGGCCGCCAACCTCAACATCACCGACCTGCTCAACAAGTCGCGCGGCGAGGTGGCGTACACGCTGGTGGACGTGGACGGCGGCCTGCCGGAGGGGTTGCTCCAGGAGATCAAGGCCATCGAGGGGGTTTTGGCCGCTCGCGTCATTTGACGCCCGATGCCGTCCGGCAGGCCGGGCGGGGCCGTCGCCTTAGTCCCACGGAGGCCGCAGTCGCGATGCCGTCCCGCGCCGTTCGCCTCGTCATCGGTCGTCCCGCAGGTGGATGATGAACTGGGCCTTGCCCAAAGTGACGAGGGTCCTAGGGCCCATGTCGCCGCTCAACCGGTGGAGGGCCAGTTTCAAGCCGTCGTCTGGGGAGAGGATCGTCTCGCCTTGGCGGTTGAAAAGCCATAACCTGTCAACGTCCAATCCGGCGTACAGGTTGTCTCCCCAGCAGGCGACCGGTTCGGGGAACAGCGTGCCCGGGGCAACCTGGTTCAGTCGTTCGTCCAACATCGCGTACCGGAATAGGGCACCTCCTTGGGGAAAGACGAAGATCCGCCCGCCGGGCTTGCGGATGGAGCCCCCGTAGGGCGGCGAGACTCGGTTCCCGGCGGTGTCGATGAAGAAGCAGGAGTTCTTGTCGACTCCGAAGTCGCGTGGATCCCCCTTGACGCAGGCGAAACCGCCGCTAAAGCCCCAAAGCACTTCGGTGAACCCATTCCAGCTGACCGGCCGGCCGTGGCGGTCTATCAGGATGTAGCAACCGTCGCCCGCATGCGGGTTGGACTCAATGGTGTTGTACCGCCGGGCGAATGCGAGCCCCTCCGAATGGGCCGTGATCTTCTCATCCATGGGGGCCCTCTCCAGCGGGTAGTCCATTTGCAGCTTGGCGCTGGCTCTGGTGATCACGATCTGGCCGCCGTCTTCGGCGAGGTAGCCGATCAGCAAGTCCCTGACCTTGCCTTGGAGCGGGTCCACGAATCTGGCGAAGCGGCGCAGGCCCTCTGCGGGCGGGGTCACCTCCATCCACGACCTGTCGTGGATGGTGTTGCCATCCAAGTCGGCCAGAGTGTAACGGAACACGGCCGCCTGGCCGGCGGCGGTGACCCAGCCGTACTTGATGCGCCCGTCCTCGATGATGACGTGTCCGTTCTCAGCCGGGACGACCACCCGGCCGCCAGCGTCCATGACGCCCCAGCGGACGCCGCCGCCCAGGCCGCGCCCCGTTTTGTCCGCGAACGCGAACCGGCCGTGCTTGCAGGGCTTGACGTCGATGAATGTGGGCGGGATGACGACGTTCCCGGCCTTGTCGATCACACCTTTCTTGCCGCCTTTGGCCGTGTAGACGGCATAGCCCTCGGAGTAGTCGTCAACCAGGTGGCCAGGCGCCTCGAACACCACCTGGCCCGTTTGGTCAACGCAGTAGAGCCGTTTGGCGGCGGTCACGAAGGCGCGCCCGTCGTGGAAATCGGACGCCTTGTCAAAGGCCGGCTCGATGGCGGTCGCGCCCTCGGCGTTGACGTAACCCCACCGGCCGCCCAGGAGGGCGGCGGCCAAACCCTCCGAGAACGGGTTGATCCGTTCGCATTGGCGCTCGGC
This sequence comes from Bifidobacteriaceae bacterium, assembly GCA_031281585.1. Classification (NCBI taxonomy): domain Bacteria; kingdom Bacillati; phylum Actinomycetota; class Actinomycetes; order Bifidobacteriales; family Bifidobacteriaceae; species Bifidobacteriaceae bacterium. Next base: position 98,200 of record JAITFE010000100.1, read on the forward strand.
GCCCGCGAGGAGCAGGCGTCCGTCCCTGGAGTACACGTCCCATGCGGATGAACTGCGCGAGAGCACTCGCCGCGCGCCAAGATGGTCCGGCGAGAGCGAGGAGAGTTCGGCGTAGCCGAAGGGGACGATCTCATTCCCGTAGTCGTCGACAACCCCGAAGGCGTCCCGGCCCACGGTGGCGATGTTCGCGGTCATCCACATGTCACCGGCGATCCATCCGCCGAGCTCGGCTTGACCGCCGACCGGCGACATGACCACACCGTGCGACGCGAGCCGCTGGATCAACTCGTTCATTCCAAGCTCCTTTGCTTTGCGCTGCCGGGCCACGAACCGCCGACGCTTGCCAACCTACCGGGGCGGACGGCATCGGCGGTCTGCTGCGAGCAGACAAACCTTTAGGGCCTCCGTGGGCAGGGGCGAGCCTTGGCCTCCGGTTCGGCGGGCGGAAGCAGAGCGGAAGCCCGCGCGGCGCACGATGCCGTCCACGGGGCCGCCGTTCGCCCGTCACGCCAGCGCCGTGGTGGCACGTCGGCGTTTCGGCTGGTGGGAACGGTGTCAGAGCGCACTTGTAGGTTGGTTGTCGTGGTCCTCAGGGTTGGTGATTCCGGGGGAAGATCGGGGCGGAAAGCCTTCCCAAAAGGGAGCCAATCCGCTAGGATATATGTATGAACGTAAGGGCCTGTGCCAGGGCTTCGGATGTGCCATCCGAAGAGCCCGAGGGGTGTCCCCAGGCCGTTGGCGCGCCACCCGGAGACCCGTCAGAGCCGACCTGCGGGACCAGCCCGGACGGGGGCGGGGAGCAGGGCCCCCCGCCCGACACGTCCGACCCGGACTGGGCGGATGGCCCGGGTTGGGCAGGCGAACCGGATGGGCCGGTTCGGACGGATGGCCCGGACGCGGCCGATCCGGCGGGCGGGGCGCCGGCTTTGGATGCGGGATGCGCGCATGAGGCTGGCCTCTGCGTGTGCGCCCTGGAGGGGTGGCGGGCGGATGAACTGTGCGACTTGGCCGAACAAGTCGGGCCTGGGCCCGCTGCGGGGCCAATCCTGGCCTTGGCGGGGGACATGGACGGGGCCACGCAACGGGACCGCGTCCGCATGGCCGCTTTGATGGCCGCGCAGGCGGACTGGTGGCGGGCTCATTCGGCGCTGGCGTTGGGCCGGGCGTGCGAAGAAGCGGACCTGGCGGAGGATGGCCCGGAGGCCTGCCCCGCCCGCTCGCTCATCGAGGAAGTGGCTCTGGCGACAGGGGAGAATTCGCGGAACGCGCACACTTGGGCCAGGGTTGGGCGTGCGGCGCTGGCCAATCCCCAAGTGGGCGGGCCGTTGGCGGCGGGCCGGTTCCCGGTGGCGAAAGCGGACGCTGCCCTGCGGGCCGCGAACAGGCTTGAGGATCCGGAAGGCCAGCGGCGTGTGATCGCGTTGGGCGTTAACCTCGCCGCGTCCGGGGCGCCGTTGGCCGCCTTGCGGGACGGATGCGAGAAGTTGGCGGCGAAGCTGGATCCGCGCGGCCATTCAAGAGCGCACCAGGAGGCGTACAAGGAGCGAAATGTGACGCTCCGGTGGCGGGCGGCCGGAATGGCGGCTCTGCAGGTGTTCGGCGCCCATGACGAACTGGCCCCGGTGTATGAGAGGCTCGACGCGGCCGCCAGGGCGAAGGCGCGGGCTGAACGCCAGCGCCAAGACGCCCAAGAGGCGGCGCCAGCCGGCTCGGGGCCGGCGGCGGCTGGTGCCGAGGGGATTGCGGCGGCTGACGCCGAGCCGGCGGCTGGCGCGGAATCGATGGCGCGCGCTGACGCCGAGTCGATGGGGCCCGCAGGCGGGAAGGCGGCGGCCACGGCAGGCGCCGAATGGACCCAAGCACGGGTCCCGCCCACTGAGGCGGGCCGGGAACTGGCGCAGGGTCGCTACGACATGCTGATCCGCGCACTGGCGGGCGCCGATTTCGGGGCGGCGGAAGCGGCTGGCGCAGCTGGCAGCCCGGCCGCGCCGAGATCCCCGCGCGGCCAGGTGCTGGTGCGCATGGACGCGACAACGCTGCTCGGCCTTGACAACACACCCGGCTTGATCCTGGGCGCCGGACCCATTCCGGCGGAAGTCGGCCGGGCCATCGCCAAGAACGCGACCTGGCGGGCTCTGTTCGTGGACCCGGCCACCGGCCGCCCGGTGTGGGTGTCGGAAAAGTCGTTCCAGGCCGGCCTGGTGTTCGGCCGGGTGGCCTCCAGGGCCTGCGAGCCGGGCGGGTTCGCGTCAGTGGACGGCCGCTGCCCCGCCTGCGGCGGCAGAGCCCCCGATGGTGAAGACCCGCCGGACGGCTGGCCACCCGGCGGCCGTCCGCCCGGAGGGGATTGGGGCGGCCCTCCCATGCGAAGCTGGGATGACGCCGAGGGAGGGCGAGACCCGGACCGTGCCGGAGGCGGTCCAGCGCCAGGCGAGTGGGGCGGCGGCCATTGTGGTGCCCTTGGGCCTGGCCAGGTAGGCGCGGGCGACACGCCTGAGGTCAGCGGCGCTGGCCAAGCGGTCGGGACGGAGCGGGGGCCGGAGAATGCCTCTGCGGCCAATCCCTGGGGACAAGACCCGGCGGGCTGGCCCACCGAAGCGGCGTTCAGCGACTCGTACCAGCCCAGCGCGCGGCTCCGCCTAGCCCTCGCGGTTCGCCAGCCCCGCTGCGCCAACCCCGCCTGCCGGCGGCAGGCCGCGGCCTGCGAGGTGGACCATGTGGATGAGTTCGACGCCGACCAGCCCGCCAAGGAGCAAACGGTCCTTGCCAACTTGCAGCACCTCAGTAAGGGCTGCCATCAGCTCAAGACGCGCTTCAATTGGCGCTATCAGCGCGACGCCGCCACTGGCGCCTCGACCATCACCACCCCGCTGGGGTTCACCCACACCATCCCGCCGTACCGGCTCTGCTGAGGGCTCTCCGGCACGGCAGAAGATGTCTTCGGAGGGAGCATTTGCCAAGCGGATTCGGTCCCGTCATCTATCTGGTGGGCGTTGGAACCACCAGACAAATCCCGGCAAGGCCGCGGACGGGGGCGGATCGGACGCGAAGCAAAACAGCGCGTCCGCCAGACGGGGCAGCGCGCTGATCGTGCGTGGAAAACGTCCGGAATCGCAGAAGACGACGCCTGTGCGGTCCGGCATCCTGGTCATTGCAGCTGGAAACGTCGTGACGTCCGCCGTTACCACCATACGTCCCTCCTGGCGAGCGGCCGATAGGACGGTCGCGTCAGCGGTTCCCCGAAGATCAGGCCGCGCCACCACGGCTTGAGTGTTGACTCCGCGATCCATCAACTGGTCAGCCAACGAGCGAGGGTAGTGCTCGTCAAGTAGCAAGAGGATCTCAAGCATTGAGGAGGGACTGCTGCCTTTCCCATGCCTCGCGCGCCTGGCGCTGCGCCGCGTGGACGCGGGCAATGTCGTCGTCGACTTCATGGCGGAAGTCGGCCCAGTACTTGAGCGCGCATTCCACTTCCGAGCGGGCGAGTCCCGTGGCGGCCACCACATTCTCAATGGAGCGGTCTGCTGGTTCGTGGGCCATCCACGACTCTGCGACCGTCCAGACCTCGGGCCCCCCAACCAATGCCGCGAGGCGGCCGCCGTAGGGGGTCGGCACAAAGCGGATGCCTGGATGGGCTTGCAGGCGCAGCCACTCGACCAGGGCGGTGTTGACCAGAGTGGACCTGCTCCAACCTGTCGCCGCCATGTACGCGTTCGCCAACTCCCCGGCTTCATCGCCCAGTCGCACGCTCACCGGTAGGCTCATGCGCACAATGTAGCACACCGCACACACCGTGACGGCCGCCGAGGTCGCGGCCGCCGGACCACTTGGCCGGGGTCGATCGGCGGGGACCGGGTGTCCGATGCCGTCCAAGGGCCCGCGCTGAGCGGTGAGATTTCGACGTCCCCGGGGTGCGCCCCAGGGGGTCCTGGGGTCGGATTGGTTTGCGCGGGCTGGACCGTAGAGTGGACTGGTCCGTGGCCCGGCGCCCGCCACAGGGCTAGCCGCACGTCGAGGAAGGACCGCCATGCGAACCGACAACCCGTCCACTTCCGCCAGGCCGCTGGTGCGCGCCCTTTGCCGCCTGGGCGGCATGCGCTCCGACCTGATCGACGACCTGCCGCAGTCGCGGGGCATGTTCATCAACACGGCTGCCGCCATGCTGGCGGTGGGCGTGCTGGCCACCGCGTCCATGGGATACGCGCTGCATTCGACGGGGGTGGTCCCGTCCGGCCTGGCGGCGGGCCTGATCGGAGCGTGCTGGGGCGCGATCATCGTGGTGATCGACCGCGTGCTGATCACGTCCATGAGCCGGCACCCGGCGGGCGGTTGGCGGAACGCCGCGGCGGCGACCGCGAACTTCGCCGTCCGGTTGTGCATGGCCCTGGTGATCGGCGCCGTGGTGTCTATGCCGTTGGTGCTGAGGGTCTATGAGCGGGAGATCGCCGCCCAGGTCCAGGTCGACATCGCGGCCAAACGGGCCGAGGGGGCGAAGCGGCTGGAAGCCGACTTCGCGGCCATCCCGGACTTGGAGGGGCAGGCGGCCAGCCTGGAAAAGGACCTGCGGGCGCTGCCGTTCTACGACCCGGCGAAGGTCAACCCGGCTTACGGGAAAGCCCTCGCCGCGCGGGACGGGGCCGTCGCCGCGTGCGATGCCGCCAACGCGGAGGCCGCCGCGGAGGCGGCCGGCAGCGGAGGCACTGGGCGCAGCGGCTACGGGGACGAATGGCGGCGTCTGGCGGGGATAGCGCAAGAAAGGTGCGCGGCGTCCGCTGAGGCCGAGCGCGCCTTCGATGAGATCGCCCTGGCGACCAAGACCCAGTATGAGGAGACGCAGGCGGGGGCCCGCGAGCGGGCCCAGGCCGAACTGGACCGGGTGAACGCCGAGTTGGCGGTCATGCGGGCGGACCGGCAGGCGCAAGAGGCCAAGCTTGACGCCGCCGCCGACAACTCGGACGGGCTGGCGGCCCGCATCCAGGGGCTCGACAATCTGGCGCGCGAGCAGCGCGGCGTGTGGTGGGCGCGGCTGGGGCTGATGGCAATCCTCATGCTGGTGGAGATCATGCCGGTGTTCTCCAAGTACATCCGCGTGCTTTCCGCTTCCGACCTGCCGGGGGAAATCGAACGCCGGCGGGACCGGGGCCGCCTTGACGAGGAGTACCTCTACGACGAGGGCCGGATGAAGGCGGTTGAGATCCGCGCCGGGATCCAGGAGGAGGCGGCCCGGGATTGGGCCTCCAAACACTTGGCGGCGGAAAAGGACGTCAACACCCAGGCGGCCGCAGTAGACAAGGACGTCCAATTGGAGCGCCTGGACGCGTGGGCTCAGGCCGAGCGCCGCAAGGGCGCCCGCCCGGTCGGCGCTGGCCGCCTAGACCCCTGGCGCCGCTAGCGGCCGCCAAACGATGATGGCGTTCACACCCAAGAATCATCGTGTTCCGGGAGGGGGCGCAGGTCTGCGTCCCCGAGCATCATGGGCCGAGTGCATATGAAATAGGTACCGTCCCCATTTCCTATGACCGGGCGCGGGCCGCCGCCTCCTGGGTCTTGAAGAGGTTGAAGCGGGGGAGGAACTTGTCCCAGTCGATGGTGTGGGAGTCGATCTCCGGGCCGTCAATGCAGGCGTGCTTGCGGACCAGCTTGCCCTCCAGCGTGACCGGGACCATGCAGGCGCCGCACATGCCGGTGGCGTCAACCATGATCGAGTTCAGCGAGGCGACCGTGGGCGTCCCGTACGGCTTGGTCAGGTCGGAGACCGCCCGCATCATCAGCGGCGGGCCGATCGTCACGACCTCCGCGATCGACCGGGCGGCGGACCCCGCCTTCTCCGCCTCCAGCAACTCGGCCAGCGGCGTGGTGACGAACCCCGCCACCCCGAACGAGCCGTCGTTGGTGGCGTAGATGACGTCCAACTGCGACCCGTACTCGGCCTGCAGCCGCCCCACCCGCTCGTCCGGCGCGTCCCAGAACATCAGGTCCTTGGACCGGAACCCGGAGATCAGCGTGACGTGGTTGCCCAGCCTGAGGTGCTCCCGCATGATCGGGTAGACGGGCGGCAGTCCCAGGCCGCCGGCCGTGAACACCACCGTCTGGTCGGCCCCGTAATGATGCAGGTCGGACGGGCGCCCCAACGGCCCCGCGATCCCCGCGAACACGTCGCCCACGCCCAACTCGTTGATCCGGTGCGAGGACGCGCCCACGTCCTGCACCACCAGTGTGATGGTGCCCGCCCTCTTGTCCCAGTCCGCCAGCGTCAGCGGGATCAGCTCGCCGCCGGTCCACGGCAGGACCCGCACAAACTGTCCCGCCTGCGCGCTCGCCGCGACCGCCGGCGCCCGCACCTCGAACTCCTCGATTCCGGGCGACAGGCTCCTCTTGCCGACGATGACGTGCGTCGCCGCCGCGGCCTCCGTGTACGCCAGGGCCGTGGTCACCATGGCGCGGGTCGAATCCGGCGTCCCGTTCTCGATCAGGCGCAGGATCTCCCTGGCCGCCGACTGCCCGTCGCCCGCCGCCATGATGGCCGTCGAGCCGCCCCGGGCCGCGTCGCCGCCCGTGAAGACCCCGGCCAGGGTGGTTTGCTGGGTGGATTCGCCGTCCAGGTTGATGGTGCCCCACCGGGACACGCCCAGCCGGGGCTCGGAGTCCTTGATGATCGGGTTGGCCGCGTTCCCCAACGCCATGATGACCAGGTCCACCGGCATGGACTCGCTCTGCCCGGTGCGCACGGGCCGGCGCCGGCCCGAATCGTCCGGCTCGCCCAGTTCCATGATGTCGACAATCGCGGAGGCGACGAACCCGGTCTCCGGGTCGCCCAGGAACTCGCTGGGGGAGCGCAGCACGGCCAGGCCGACCTGTTCCTCCAACGCGTGCTCAAGCTCTTCCACTCGGGCGGGCATCTCCGCCTGGGTGCGCCGGTAGACAATGCTGACGTTGCCGCCCAGCCGCTTGGCGGTGCGGGCCGCGTCCATGGCGGTGTTGCCGCCGCCGATCACTATCACGTTCTTGTCTCTGACCAGCGGCAGCGGCGTTTCCGCCCCTTCTTGGTGGGCCTGCATCAGGTTGACGCGGGTCAGGAACTCGTTGGCGGACATGACGCCCAGCAGATGCTCGCCGGGCACGCCCATGAACTTCGGCAGCCCCGCCCCGGTGCCCACGAAGATCTTCCAGAAGCCCGCGGCCTGAAGTTCGGCCAGCGTGGCGGTCTTGCCGACCACGAAGTTGGTGACGAAGCGCCCGCCCAACAGCCTGATCTTGGCGACCACGTCGTCGATTAACTGGTTCGGCAGCCGGAACTCGGGGATGCCGTAGCGCAGCACCCCGCCCAGTTCGTGGAACGCCTCGAAGACGGTGACCGGGAAGCCCTCCGCAGCCAGTAGATAGGCGCTGATCAGCCCGGAGGGGCCGGACCCCACAACGGCGACGGGCGGCCGGGTGGCGGCCCGCCACGGGTCGGGCTGGCCCGCGAACCGCCGCGCGGCGGCGTCCGGGTCCACCAGCTTGTCCCGTTCCGGCAGGAACCATTCCAGTTGGCCAATCGACATGGGGTGCTTGTGCAGGCAGACGCCCTGGCACTGGAGTTCTTGCGGGCACACCCGGCCCGTCACGTTGGGCAGCGGGTTGGCCTTCTCCAGCATGGCCAGCGCGTCGGTGAACTGGCCCCGGCCTATCAACTCGAACATCTCGGGGATGTGGATGCGGACCGGGCAGCCGCCAATGGGAGCGCGGTGCTCCGCCAGGAATTGGCCCAGTTCGCAGGGCGCGTCCGCGCACTGCTTGTCCCGGATCGCCTCCAGCCACACGAACAGGTCCACGTCGCGGCGGGTGAAGCCCAGGTCCATGTAACCCAGGTAGCCCTTGTTGACCAGTTCGAAGTCGGTCGAACGGGCCTCGGCGGGCCGGATGTAGGGGGGGATGCCGTTGCCGGCCGGCCAGTCCTCGGAGAGCCCCGCGAACATGGGATAGTCAGCGGACAAATGCGCGTCGAGCGCCCGAATGAACATGCGCTTCTTGCCTACCGGCAGGTTCCAGATGAACCGCATGACGAGGCGTGACGTGTCGTCCTCCCGCTGCAGCAGGCCCCAGAGCCGCCGGGTGAAAGAAGCAGAGAGCTCCTCGCCCCGGAACTCCTGCGCCACCGCCATGGCGCCGTCCGCTATGAACAAGTCCCGGAACATGCGCGGGCTGGCGGCCAGCCGCCGCTCCAGGACCTTCAACTGCCCGTTGAAAGTGGCGACCTCCGGGGTCGCCTCCAGCTCGCGCAGCTTCGAGGCGCTGGCGTCCAGCGTGGCCCTGGCGGCGGCCCACTCGGAGACGTTGGTGCTCACTGGATGATCTCCGCGTCGCAGTTGGCCTTGACCCGCGCCATTCGCTTGGTCAACTCGGGAGTGACCTCCAAGGCGTCCAACGCCCCGTCGATCATCCGCGCCACCACCCGGGCCTCGCCGTCCACCACCATTGTGGTCTTCTCGAACAGTTGCGGAAGTTCCTGGTAGCAGGTGCCGCAGTCGTTGCAGGTCGCCTCGTCGGCCGGGTCGAGCCAGATCGGCCGGCCCGCGCCGCCACCCCCGCCGCCGCCTGAGGCGCCAGTGGCCGCCCCTTCGCCAACGCCAGCGCCAACCCCAGCCGAAGCCCCGGCCCCGAAGCCCAACCCCAGGGCCGGCAACGCCGCCTGGGAGGATGACGCCAAATCCGCCATCGCCGCCGCGATCTGGTCCAGCGACTCCTCGCGCGCCTGCAACGCCTCCTCGTAGCGGGACGTCAACTGGGCGACCTCCGCCCGGTGCGCGGCCGTGAGCGCGGCGCCCTGCTGGCCGGCCAGGAACTGGAGCGTCTGCCAGTAGTGCTTGCGGTCCTCGACCAACCCGACAACGCCGGGGCGGCAGGCCACCCGCACCAGGCGCCGGTTCCGGTCGGTCGCCCAGATGAACGGGGTCTTCCCGGCCCTGGCCTCCAAAGGCAACTCGACGTACTCGGCGATCGGCACGGCATCGTCCACTTCTTCGGCGGCCAAGCGCCGGAACTGTTTGGCGAACCGGACCTCGCCGTACGCGAACTCGGCGGGCGTGATCGGGGTCTGCAACAGCGCGACCTGGCCGGCTTCATCCAGGTACTGCAACGCCCGCGAGGTCCAAAGAGCCGTGGGCTCCGGGTTCCCGTCCAGGCTGAACCGGTCCGGCAGCGACGGCCCGCGCCTCGGGTCGTGGACAAAGAGCGGCGCCATCCGCGACTCGACGGCCAGGCGGGAGCGCGCGTTGGACAGGTCCTCCGGGATGCCGTTCTCCGTGCTGCAGGGGGTGTAGACCTCCATCAGCGCGGTGCCGTCCTGGTAGTCCAGCATGGCGAGGGCCGTGCCCAGGAAGTGCGCGTGCAGGGCCGTCGACACGGAGCACGCGAAGACGCGCGGGTGGAAGGAGGCCAGCAGGCCAAGCTCCTTGCGGGACTCCTGTTTGCCCGCGTGGGACCGGCCGTAGCGCGACAGGTCCGCGTCCTGCCCGGTGTAGGAGGCGGTCGAGGCCTGGCCGCCCGTGTTCGAATAGGAGCCCGTGTTCAGCACCACGGCCTTGATGGGCGTGCCGCCCGCCAGCACGCGGGACATGGCGCCGAAGCCGATGTCGAAGGCGGCCCCGTCCCCGGACACCGTCATGACGGCGGGCAGCAGCCCCATTTCCTCCGGCGTGAAGTCCCGCCAGGAGATGGTCGCGAGCCGCGCCGGGTCCTTGTCCGGGTCGAATTCGCCCGCGAGTTCCGCCCGCGCCGCCCGCAGCGCCCGCACCTCCGGGACCAGTTGGGAGACCAGGCCCTCGTAGAGGCCCGCCGCCACCGGCTGCGCGTCCTGGAACAGCGAGTTCACCCACGGGTCGGTGTAGGGGGTGAACGGCATGGTGGAGGCGTAGACGGAGGAGCAGCCCGTCGAGTTCGCGATCACCGTGGTGGACGGCCCCCGCCCGGTCGGCCCGCCCTCGTACAGGTAGAGCCGCCCCTCCAGCAGGGCGATCAGGCCCGCGATCCGCTTGGCCTTGGCCTTGTCCGCGTCCGATGCCGTCTGGACCGCCTTCGCCGCCTCCTCCAGTTGGCCGATCAGGGACTCGAGTTCGCCGACGTGCTCGCGGCGACGGGCGTCGCCCACCGCGTGCGAGAGGGTGGTCAGCAGCCGCAAGGCCGTGACCTCGCCGCAGCCCCGGCAGGCGCCGTGGCCGCCGGTCATCGCGTAATAGGTCTCGTGGTCCAACAGCAGGCGCTTGATGTCGCCGTCCGGCTCGGCCGCCCCGGCCAGGAACCGCTTCGGGGTGGCCGGCAGTTCGGTCAGCCGCTCGAAGCGGGTCTCCAAGGTGTCGGCCGCCGCGGCCGTCTGGTCCACCGCCACCAGGGCGGATGGCCCGCACACGTCCACGCATTGGAGACAGCCGGTGCACTTCCACGGGTCCACCACCGCGCTGAAAAGGCCGCCCCGGCCCGGTTCGGAGTTCTCCACCGAGTCGAAGAACGGGCGCGTGCGGGCGACGGGGAAGGTGGCCAACGCCGCCGCGACCTGGTCCACGACCCGCGCGACCGCCTTGTCGTCCAGTTCGGCCGCCGCGCGCCGGGCCGCCTCCGGCAAGTCGCTGAGGTCCGAATCGGCGCGGAAGGCCTGGCGGATCGAGTCGGCCCAGGCATAAACCCTGGGGGCCACGGCTTCCGCCCTGCCCAAGGGGAGGTCGGCCGCCGCGATGGCGCCTTCCAAGAGGTCCAGTAGGTCGTGGACCTGGTTGGGGATGGCCGTGTCCGGGCAGGCCAGGGCGCATTCCAGGCAGCCTGTGCAGACTTCGGGGTTGAAGATCGGGGTGGTCCGCCTAAAGATGCCCTTGTCTTTGTTAGCGCCGGTGCCGACAGGCATGAACAGCCCCGCGCCGGGCAGTACCGGGGCCTCGGCGATCGTGCCGGCCCGGAAGGGCGCCGCCACCAGGTCCTCGTAGTAGGCCGGGTCGAACAGGGCCGTTGGCCTGGACGCGCTGGCGGCGGGGCACATGGCGGCGGACAGGGCCACGGACCGCGCGGAGGCGCCGGCCGGGGACTGTTCGGCCTCCACAAAGGCGGGCGAGTCGTACTCGACCGGCACGGTCGCGGTGATGCCGTCGTTGATCACGGCCATGTTGCCGTCCACGACCGCTTGGCCCTTGCGGCCGAACTTGTACTCGATCTGCTGGCGCACCCGGGCGGTGACGTCTTCCCCGGCGGCGCCTTGGGCCACGGCCTCCACGTGCCCGATCATCGCGCCGATGAACGCGATCCCCATCATGCGGGTCTCCAACTCCGGGCTGGGGGCGTGCTTCTTGGCCACCTCGAAGGCGTTGACCACCAAGAACTTGATGTGGCGCTGGCGGATGGTCCGCCGCGCGTACGCGGGCAGGGCCCGCCAAACCTCCAGCGGCGTCTTGTCGGACTGCATGATGAACGTGCCGCCCTCCGCCAACCCGGTCAGCGGGTTGGTGTGGATGAAGACCTGGTGGTCGGGCGAGATGACCACGTCCACGTCCTCAAGCTCCGCATTGGTCAGCAGCACCGGCTCCGGGGAGAGCGTGATGTAGAAGTTGGTGGCCGCGCCGGACTTCTCCGAGCCGTACTTGGGCGCGGACTTCGAGTTCATGGACAGCACCCCGGACAGGATGTCCGTCAGCAGCTTGCCGGTCGCGACCGTGCCGTAGCCGCCCACCGAGTGGAAGCGGATGCGGAGCGAGCCGGGCGGCAGCAACTGGGGATTGTCCTTGGTGGGAAGGGCCATCGCGACCGTCTCGGGATAGGCCGACTTGAGGCGGTCGTGGATGGCGGCCACGCCCTTCGGGGGGTTCTCCTCGAAGAAACGCGACCCCAGGTAGATCACGTCGCCGACCGATCCGGCGGCCATCGCCTCGAACGCGGCCACCAAATGCCGGGGCTGCACGTCGTGGCCGCCCAGGCCGAAGATCGCGGAGGTGACGCGGGGGGCGGCCGGTAGGCGCACGGCATCGGCGGCGGTGCCACGCGTCGGCACAACCTGGCCGGCCTGCGCGCGGAACAACGTCTGGGTGACCAGCCTGGTCAGGGCCGTGTCGTCGGAGCGCTCCAAGACCATGACGGCCTTGGCACCCGCGACCGCCTGGACGAACTCGGCCTCCGGGAACGGCTGGAGAAGCTTGACGGAGACCACGCCGGCCTTGATCCCATGCTGGCGGAGGTAGGGGATGACGGCGCGGACGTCGTCGGTGATGGAGCCCAGGCCCACCATTATGAAATCGGCGTCCTCGCAGTTGTACGCCATGACCGGGGTGTACTCGCGCCCGGTCAGCTCGGCGTATTCGGCCATCGCCTGGCGGGTCAGCCGGGGCACGTCGGCGGCGAAGTGGGCGCGGTGGTCGGCGGCGCCGGCCTGGAAGTCGGGCTGGTTCTGGACCGGGCCGGTCAGACCGGGGTTGTTGGGGTCAACCAGGGCGGGCACGGCCTGGCGGGTGCCCAGCCGGTGGGCGCCGCGCCACTGCCGGCGCCACTGCCCGCGCAAGTCCTCGGGGATCCAGACCAGGGTCTCCTCGGCCAACCGAGCGGCATCGTCCTCTTCGACGTCCGCCGCCATGGAGGCGAGGTGGGCTTTGAGGGCGGTCAGGTCGGCGGCCTCGAAATCGCCGGCGTGGCGGTCCAGGTACTGGCCCAACTGGAACATGCGGCCCTTGGCGCCGAAGAGGATCTCCTGGGCGACTGTGGGGCAGGCGATCCGGCCGGCCGGATCGGGGAGGTACTCGCGGAGCAGCGCGGGCTCGGGGAGCACGGCCTCCGTCATGACATGGGAGGTGGCGAACCCGTCCATGGCGTTGGCCACGGGGATCAGGCTGAGGCCGGCCACCCGGTAGGAGATCGCGGCCAGGTCCGCCGCCTCCTGCGGGGAGGAGCCGAAGAGGATGGTGTACCCGGAGGGCAGCAGCGCGTAGATGTCGTCGTGGCCGGCCATGACGTTGAGGGAGTGCTTGGAGACCACGCGCGCCGCGACGTGCAGCACAAAGCCGCCCACCTTCTTGCCGACCGTGACGTAATGCGACTCGATCCCGTACAGAATCCCCTGCGAACTGGACGCGTTGGAGATGTAGTTGCCACCGGTCAGCGCCGCCCCGAGTGCCCCCGACTGGCCCGAATGCTCGCCCTCCGCCTCCACGAAGAAGGGATGGGCGCCCCAAACGTTCAGCTGGCCCTCGGCTCTGGCCGCCTCGAACAATTCGGAGATTTCGGTTGACGGGGTGATCGGGTACCCGATCATGCCGCCGCAAACGTGCTTCATAACGTGTGCGACTGCGCCGTTGCCGTTGATTACTTCGGGAATACCTGGAAACTGAGGCTGCAAGATGGTCACGATGACCTTCCGTGGTCGGCTGATGGTGGGGGCGGCCTAAGCACGGCGTGGTGATCGGCGTCACGCTTTGGCCATTGCAACCTTAATGCGGCAGGCCAGGCGGGACAAAGGACCCTCGGCCGCCTGGGCGCGTCGAAACGGTTGCGGGCGTGCCGCTGGCCAGCGGCCTATCCGGGCTGACCGGGACCAATAGGACGTTTGGCGTCCAATCCCACGCCGTTACGCCACGTGAGAACACCCCTGAGCGGCTAGGATTCTCCCTCATGGAGCAAGTGCGCCGCAGTGACCTTCCCCCGCGCGACCGGGACGAGGAGCCGGCGCCCGCCGCGCCCGTGGTTTCCCGCCCAGCCCAGGTCCAGCCGATCGACGACCTGTTGGATGAGATCGACGCGGTCCTGGAGGATTCGGCGGAGGCCTTTGTGCGGGGGTTCGTCCAAAAGGGCGGCCAATGAGCGGGCTGCCGGCAAGCTACTTCGGGCCGGGCAACTCATTCGTCGATTTTGTGGGCAGGGCCGCCCCCGAGTTGCTGGGCCCGCTTTCGGCCGGCGACGGCCGGCTCGCCGAGGAGGCCCGGCCGCCGGCCGCGACCACCATCGTCGCCCTGACCTACCGGGACGGCCTGGTCATGGCGGGGGACCGCCGCGCCACCGTGGGCCATCAGATCGCCAGCCGGGAGATTGAAAAGGTCTATCCGGCGGACGCCTGGACCGCGATCGGGCTGGCGGGCGTGGCCGGCCTGTCGATCCAGCTGGTGCGGCTCTTCCAATTGGAATTGGAGCACTACGAGAAGATCGAAGGGGTGGCCCTCTCGCTCAGCGGCAAAGCCCACCGCCTCGCCACCATGGTCCGCTCCCAACTGGAGCTCGCCATGAAAGGCCTGGCCGTGGTCCCGCTGCTCGGCGGGTGGGACGGCCAGGCGCCGCGCATCTTCGCCTTCGACGTGACCGGCGGCAGCTACGAGGAGAGGGGCTACGCGGCGATCGGCTCGGGCGCCGTGTTCGCGAAGAGCTCCCTGAAGAAGCTGCACAAGCCGGCCGCCAGCGCCCGCACCGCGATCCGCACCGCGCTCAACGCGCTCAACGACGCCGCCGATGACGATTCGGCCACCGCCGGAGTGGATCGCGCCCGCGACATCTACCCGGTCGTGGCCCGCGTGGACGCCCGCGGCTACCACCGGATCGGGGACCAAGAACTGGCCCGGGCGCTCTTCGCCCAGGGCGTCGAGGCCCGCCAGGCGAGGGGAGGACGCGCATGACCATGCCGTTGTACGTGCCGCCCGAACAGATCATCAAGGACCGGGCCGACTTCGCCAAGCGGGGCGTGGCGCGGGGCCGCCCCGCCGTGGTCATCTCGGCAGCGGACGGCGTGCTGCTGGCGGCCGCCAACGCCTCGCGGGCGCTGAAGAAGCTGTCGGAGGTTTACGACCGGCTGGCCTTCGCCGCGGTCGGCAAGTGGTCCGAGTTCGAGGCGCTGCGCGTGGCCGGCATTCGCTACGCCGACCTGCGCGGATATTCCTACGACCGCACCGACGTCACCGCGCGGGGCCTGGCCGGCGCCTACGCGCAATCGATCGCGGCGGCGTTCACGGGGGACCCCAAGCCGTTGGAGGTCGAGTTGGCGGTCGCCGAGGTGGGGGCCGACCAGGCGTCCGATGCCGTGTTCCACGTCCGCTTCGACGGGTCCGTCAACGACGAGTTGCCGTGGGCGGTGTTGGGGGGCGCCAGCCCCGGGGGCCGGGCGGCCGTGGCCGAAGGCTGGCGGGCGGGGCTGAGCCTGGCGGAGGCGGGCGCCTTGGCGCGAGCCGCGCTGGGCCAGAGCGGCGGCCCCGAAGAAGGCTACGAGGCGGGGTTGCTGAGGCGAGACGTCCCCGGACGCGCCTTCGCCCGCCTCGAGGCGTTGCCGTGAGGGGCGTGTTCGGACTCGAGACCGAATACGGGATCGCCGCCCGGGGCCTCGCCCCGGAGGATGCCGCGCGCGAATTGTTCCGGCCGGTGGTGGCGTGGGGGAGGAGCACCAGCATCTTCACCCCGGCGGGGGCCAGGCTGTACTTGGACGTGGGCTCCCACCCGGAGTACGCGACGCCCGAATGCTCGCGGCTGGACGAGTTACTGGCCGCCGAACGGGCCGGGGACCGGTTGATGGCGGCCTTGGCGGCG